>JAISES010000340.1 GCA_031263965.1 Prevotella sp.
TATTAGCTATTTATGTAATTATAAATAAATGGCTGGTAATAAACCGTCTGGGTAAAAAAGATCCTGTCTGGTTATCGCGTGTAGTGGAACTCATCCATGAGGGAAAGATAGATAAGGCATTAAAATTTTGTGTTGAACGTCCTTATGCTTCCGCTAAGGTAATAGCAACCGGCTTGAAAGAGTTTGAACAGGAGGATAATGAAATTCAGGAAGCAATGGAGGTCGAAGCCCGGCAGCAAATCAGCATACTCGAAAATCAAATGAACTGGTTAGGAATAACTGCCTCGATAGCTCCCATGCTTGGATTTTTGGGTACAATATTCGGCGTTATAAAGATATTCTATGATATAGCGCGGACAAACGATCTGGCCATTGATACTATTTCTACCGGTTTATACCAGAAGATGATTTGTTCGGGAGCCGGTCTGCTTGTCGGTGTTGTTGCATATTCCGGATATTATTTACTGAACGGACGCATTGATAAAGTTGTTATCAATATAGATAAAGAATCGAACGAAGTTCTTAAAGCAATAAGAACTTATAAAAAGAAAGGCGCTGAAGCATAAACATTGGTCCGTAAAAAAGGGAAATTATGAAAATAGAACGTAGAAAAGCCAGAGCGGCAGAAGTGTATACAGCCTCTCTTAATGATATTATGTTTTTCCTTTTACTGTTTTTTCTCATCATATCAACAATGGTGACGCCTGCCGCTATAAGGGTGTTGTTGCCTAATGCGGCTAGCTCGGAGCAAGTTGTAACTAAAAAGAATATTAATCTGATTATAACAAGAGACTTAAGATATTACGTAAACGATAAGGAAATACAAAAAGATGAAGTAGAGCCCGTATTAGCCGGTGTGCTTGCAGATGAAAAGAAAAAGAATGAAAATGTGGAAGTTAATGTCCTGCTGCAAGCTGATAAATCCCTTAGTCTGCAAGATGTTGTGGATATGATAGATATAGGCAATAAACTACAAGTTAAAATGGTCCTTTTTACTCAAAAACCGGAATAGTTTAAGATAACAAGATAACAAGCCTGTTTTGTTTATTAGAAAATAAATAAAGCACAGATGAATTTTACAGCGGATGCATGCAACATTTCTACAAAGAATGCATCTTTTAAAGTGAAGCTTAACCAATATGAATGAACTGCAAATTATAGCAGGATGTAAGGAACAAAAGCGGGAAGCTCAAAGGATACTATACGAGAAGTATGCTCGTAAGATGTATAGTATCTGCTTACGTTACAGTTCCGATCAGGCCGGCGCTCAGGATTTGTTGCAGGATGGATTCTTGAAAGTCTTTACTCATATCGGATCTTTTCAGGAAAAAGGTTCTTTTGAGGGATGGTTGAAGCGTATATTTATAAACTTGTCTTTAGAAAATTTAAGAAAAAGAAAATCGATATATCAATCTTCTGATGATATACAAAACATCCCGGATGTTGTAGATGAGTCAACGGAAGATAATCAGATGTATAAAATCTCTGAAATGGAATTGTTGAAAATGGTACAGGAGTTACCTCGGGGATATTCTACCGTTTTCAACTTATATGCGATAGAAGATTATTCACACAAGGAAATTGCGGAAATGTTGGACATTAGTGAGGGAACCTCACGATCGCAATATGTGAGAGCCAGACAGATGCTGCAAGAAAAGGTGAAACAGTATATAAAGGAAAGGTCATAAGGAATGGCGGGAGAAAATGACAAAATAAAGGATCTGTTCTCCTCGAAGTTGAAAGACTTTGAGTCGGATGTTCCTGCTTCTGTTTGGGGTGGGGTAGATCAGCTTTTGTCGCAGCAACCAACTCCTACGGCTGACCCATCATCTTCAGGCTCTTCATCCGCAGCAGGTTCTTCCGCCGCAACGGCGGCTAAAACATCCCTGTTGAAAACAGTGTTAATTACTTTGGGAGTAGCTGTTGCTGTAGTAACAGGAGTTATATTGATACCTGAGGGAGAAGATGCGGCAATACCGGAAGATAATACAATCATCATTACCGAAGAACCAATACCGGAGGTCGTAGATACGGTGGCTACAGAAGAGAGTCCGGTTATCTTGCCTGCTATAAAATATTTGAATAAAAAAACGGATTCGGTATCCCCTGCAAAAGAAGAAACACAGGAAGAACCGGTAATCCCCGAAGAACCGGCACGGAAAAAAGAACCTGAAAAACCGGCCGTGAAGGAGGGAATTCCATCGGATACACCTACCCAACCAGCAATAGCAGAATTACCGAAGCGATCTAAAGCAAAAGGCCTTTCTTTAAGCGCTTCAGCCTCTGCCGGATTGTTGTCGGAAAATATAAATCAGAATGGAGGCGGTATCTTGTTTTCCAGAGGTGCAAGAAGCAAGGAGTTTACCGATGCTTTGAACAAGGAGAATAAAGGTTTCGGGTTGCAGCATAAACAACCGCTGTCCTTTGGTTTGAAAATAAGTAAAGGCTTAACGTCAAACCTGTCTCTCGAAACAGGCATCGTTTATACCTATTTGTCTTCCGAGATAACGTCGTCAAGCATATTCGATATATATGAAACTCAAACATTCCACTACCTCGGCATACCTGTTTCATTGAATTATACGTTCTATAAATTAGGTAAGGCAGACCTTTATCTGTCTGCGGGAGGAATGGTACAAAAAGATATCAGGGGAAAATACGAGAGCAGTATGGGATTCTCTAAGATGGATCTGGAAGACCGCGCGTTTGCGTTTCAGCTCTACCATAGTGAACCGTACTTTATACGGGAAAGTATAGAACAAACCAAACCTCAGTTTTCCACTCATTTAAAACTTGGAATTGCTTATCCAATATATAAAAAGTTGTATCTTTACGGAACCATTGGCGGTGCTTATTATTTCGATGTCCATAATAAGTATCCGACAATATTCTCTGACAGAAAGGTTCAATTAGATTTGAATCTGGGAATTAAATTTAATTTCTAATACAATCAAAAAGATAAAAAATAAATTGAGACATGAAAAAATCGTTATTTAAATTAATATTGGGTGTATTTGCCACTATGACACTATTTTCTTCTTGCTTGGGGGATAGTAGTAATTCAAGAGAGAATCCGATGGCTTTTGCTTATATAACAACAAAAGACGGAATACAATGTGCGGCTATGGATTGGTATTATTTTACATCTCCTATCATAAAGACATTGACAGTGGGGAAGTGTTATATATTAGGTTATAGGACCAACCTTGAGATGGCTTCCAGTCAAGTGATTCTAGCAGAGGATATTGCTCAGCCGATAGAATTAACTACGACATACGGCAGAGTGGATTCGCCGACGGTGGAAAATACTTTTAATCCTTCAGAATTTAAACCGGATGTATTTTTCTTTAACGATTATTATGGAGATAATTGGAGTTTTTCTTATAGAGCAAGTCTTAAAGAAAAAGATACTCCCCGGGCTCATTGTTTCTACGATGTCAACAGGCAATATGAAATGCTGGATGGAGTACGCAAGGATGTCGAAAAAAATCAAATAATCATCGATGTTCGGTTCGACTATGTTCCCGGAGCTGACGGTAGTACCCGTGATGCTTATTGGTATTCAGTAAGCAATTTATCAGGAATCAAGAGTTCGTATAAAGAGAATCCTGAAAAGTATGACCCAACAAAGATTATTGATAATTATGTGATAGTGGCTGTAAAGTTTCGCTACAATCAATTACAGTCTGACGGAACTGTGAAAGAAGATGTATACGTCGGTAACTGGACTTCCTCGCCTTACTCTTTTGCCTACCCGAAAGAATAGTAACGCTGGTTTCTAATAATAAGAACAAAAAAGGATGCAAGCAATTGCATCCTTTTTTATCATATTGTGCTGTTATCGGAGTCGCACTGTTTCTCCCGTCATTGCGAACCGCTTGCGGTGAAGCAATCCGGTTATATCTTTTCGGGCAGCCACAAAGGACTGCCCCTACCGCAGACCGCCCAATTTCCGGATTGCTTCGGGTAAACCCTCGCAATGACGAAGAGAGAAAAGACGCCTCGTAACCCGTCATTGCGAGAAGTGCAACGACGAAGCAATCCATAAAAGAAACATTCCTTCCGAATTGCTTCACCTTTGGCTCCACTTCGCTCTGCTGATGATTCAGGCTCGCAATGACGCGGAAAACTGACAATCAGAGACGACAATAATTATTTTATAGAACCTATCTGATAAAAAAAATCATATATTTGTGAATAAAAAAAATGAAATGATATGTCAGTGAATAAAGTGATCCTGGTTGGGAATGTAGGAAAAGATCCCGATGTAAAATATTTTGATAATGGTAGTGTAGTTGCTAATTTTACATTGGCTACAACAGAAAGAGGTTATACCGCAGCCAACGGTACTCAGATCCCTGACCGTACGGAGTGGCATAATATCGTTTGCTGGAGAGGCATGGCTAAAGTTGCCGAGCAATTTGTGAAAAAAGGTACCCAAGTGTATATCGAAGGAAAGATACGTTCGCGTACGTATGACGATGCCAATGGGATAAAGCGATATGTGAACGAGATATATGCAGACAACATGGAGCTGCTTGGTAGCCGCAGGAGAGAAGACGGCGGTGAAAATTACAGCAATACTGCACCTGACGGCAACAGCTATAAAGCGCCGTCAGCTCCAACAGCACCGATGGCCGATGACGACGATCTGCCGTTTTAGGATATGATATGAAGTCCGGAATGCTTTGCTTGTTTATTGTTCTTTCGTTATGGTCGTGTAATGAATATACGCCTAAGCCAAAAGGTTATCAGCGTGTAGTACGCCGGCAGGTAGAGGATGTTAAATTCAGCGGCACGGAATTTTCATTCCTTTATCCGGACGATGCCTGCATGGAATCCCTAATATCCGTAGCCGAACCCGGGTATTGGTTTAGTTTGCATTACAGACACTATAATGCAACCCTGCATTTTACTTATATACCTTTGCTGAACCGGAATCTGAATGAAATATTGGACGATAGCTACCGGTTCGCGTACAGCCATGTGTCGATGGCTCAGGGCATATCGCAAACTCAGTTCTCGGATTCGTTACATCATACTTTCGGTATTATATACGATATACACGGATCGGTTGCTTCCCCCGTCCAGTTTTATGTAACGGATAACATCTCTAATTTTCTGCGGGGATCATTGTATTTCGATCAAATGGTTAAGGCCGATTCTGTCGCGCAAGTTGTTTCGTTTATCCGTAAAGATATTGTTCACATCATGGAGTCGTTGGAGTGGGAGAACCGGTGACTAATATAAAAATCATATGAAAAAGTTAATACATTTAAGACCTCTGTTTTTATTTATACTAATAGCCTTACTAATTACAACGCTGAGTAGGGTAATACTATTTTTTATATTCAATGAGCGTATTGTCCCGACAGAAAGTTATTGGATGATTTTCCCGATAGGGCTGAAAATGGATGTGATATTGATTTCTTATCTGTCTTTCCTCCCTGCGGTCGTATTATCCCTGATTCCCGGTAAGCTTTCACAATATTTCAATAAGTTCCTGTTTATTTATTTTATCGTTTTACTCTCTCTTATTTTGTTTATGGAGGCTGTTACTCCTGAGTTTGTGAAACAATATGATACCAGGCCTAACAAACTATTCCTGGATTATCTGATATATCCGTCCGAAGTGGCTAAAATGTTATTGAAAGGGCACGTAGCGGCTGTTATATCCGTGTTGGTAATTTTTGTCGCCGCTCTTTATTTTGGGATTAAAAAAGGCAGGAAACTCTTCAGGATTCCGGAGAATCTGCCTGAATATAAATTCCGTCTGATCCTTTTTCCTGTACTCGGCTTTTTATTATTCTGGGGAGCGAGAGGCAGTCTTACCGCTAAAAGGCCGTTAAACCCGAGTAGCGCCATATTCTCGAATGATCAGTTGACGAACGTGATGGGGTTGAATTCTCTCTATACCGTTATTTATGCCGCATATGGAATGAAGAATGAAGCCAATATAGAGAAATTGTATGGTAAGATGGATGAATCGGAGGCTATTAACCGCGTGAAAAAATATATGTGTGTCCCTGATAGTTTATTTACAGATCCGGATATACCATTATTGCACGAACAGGAGCCCGATACACTTATTCAACGTCCATACAATCTGGTAATATTACTTCAGGAAAGCTTGGGAGCCGAGTTTATCGGTTGCCTGGGGGGAATGCCTCTGACCCCCGAATTGGATAAGCTTTCGGAAGAGGGGCTGTTGTTTACCCGCTTGTACTGTACGGGAACGCGCAGTGTCAGAGGCATCGAAGCTGTCGTTACAGGTTTTATCCCATCCCCTTCGGAGAGTGTCGTCAAATTGAGCAACTCTCAGTCCGGTTTCTTTACTTTAGCTTCCCTGTTGAAAAGGGCGGGATACAATACCAGTTTTATTTACGGAGGTATGGGCAATTTTGATAATATGGCATCTTTCTTTAATGGAAACGGTTTTGATAATATTATCGACGAAACGGTTTTTGATAAAGATGATAATAAATATGCTTTTAAAGGGACATGGGGATATTCAGATGAAGACTTGGTAACCAAAGCGAATGAATATTATAAATCGATGGGTGATAAGCCTTTTTTTTCCATGATGTTTTCCAGTTCGAATCACGATCCGTTTGAGTTTCCCGATGGCCGTATCGGATTGTACGAACAGCCTAAAAACAGTTTGCATAATGCAATAAAATATGCGGATTTTTCTATTGGCAAGTTTTTCGAATTGGCGAAGAAAGAAGCATACTACAAGCATACTGTTTTTATAGTGATTGCAGATCATAATACCCGTACTTATGGGAAAAACCTTGTGCCTGTAAATAAATTCCATATACCGGCGCTGGTTGTGGGCGCAGGCATCACAGAAGGAAGTACTTACGACAAGCTTTGCAGCCAGATAGATATTCCTCCTACGCTGTTGAGCATGATCGGGATGAAAGTAGAAACTCCTATGCCGGGGCGAAATTTACAGTCCTTGCCCGAAGCGGTGGAAGGGCGTTCTATTATGCAGTTTCACGACATTAACGCCTTTAGGGTAGAAGATCGTGTTGTCATTCTGCAACCGGATAAAGAGCCTCTTCAATTTGAAATAAAAAATGATACGACTCTTATTCCTGCGCCTTTAGATATGGAGCTAGCCAAGGACGCTTTGGGTCATGTAATCTCTGCCGGTAATTTGTATAAAAAGAAATTATACCGTCTACCCGATTCAGACAGGCACTAAAAACTTATGTAACACAGAGTAATCTCTAGTCGGAAGAAAATCGTTATCTTTGCGCCGATAAATCGTCTGATAAAATACTTGGAAGAATAATAAACAAGGCTGAGACCTTGAAATCTGGCACATTTTGAGTTATGGAATACAACTTTAAAGAAATTGAGAAACGTTGGCATCAATACTGGATCGACAACAAAACGTACAAGGTAACAGAAGATAAAAGCAAACCGAAATATTATGTGCTCGACATGTTCCCATATCCATCGGGAGCGGGGTTGCACGTAGGGCATCCTCTCGGATACATCGCATCCGACATTTACTCGCGCTACAAACGGCTGAACGGCTTTAATGTACTGCATCCGATGGGATACGATGCTTACGGGCTTCCTGCCGAACAGTATGCCATACAAACGGGGCAGCATCCGGCTATTACCACGGCTCAAAATATAAACCGCTATCGTGAGCAGTTGGATAAGATAGGGTTCTCTTTCGATTGGAGTCGTGAGATACAGACTTGCGATCCCGGATATTATCGTTGGACGCAGTGGGCATTTGTTAAGATGTTCAACAGCTATTATTGCCGCGATGAGCAGCAGGCGCGTCCAATCGCCGAATTGATCAGCGTTTTTGAGATGCAGGGAACGAAAGGTATGAACATTGCTTGCAGCGAAGAACTGTCATTTACGGCTGAGGAGTGGAAAACTAAACCGGAAAAAGAACAACAAGAGATATTATTGAACTACCGCATCGCCTACCTGAGTGAAACTACCGTAAACTGGTGTGCCGCTTTGGGTACGGTATTGGCAAACGATGAGGTGATAAACGGCTTATCGGAACGTGGAGGGTATCCTGTCGAGCAGCGCCTGATGCGCCAGTGGAGCTTGCGCGTGTCGGCATATGCACAGCGTTTGCTCGATGGTTTGAACGCGATTGACTGGAGCGAATCGATAAAGGAAACACAACGCAACTGGATTGGCCGGAGCGAAGGCGCGGAAATACACCTCCCCCTGGCCCCCTCCAAAAGAGGGGGGAGCAAGTTGCCCCCGAACCATACTGCAAATAAATTGGATTGGAATGCCAATATAGATAATGCCAAAGAGCAACGCAAAAATCCGACAGAAGCGGAAAACGCTTTGTGGCAAATGTTGCGTGGTAAAAATACCGGATATAAATTTCGCAGACAGCACCTTATAGATCGTTTTATTGTTGATTTTGTATGTTTTGAAAAATCACTCGTTATAGAAGTGGATGGAGGTTATCATGATGATTTAGCTCAAAAAGAATATGACGAACAACGTACAAAAATATTAGAAGAATTGGGTTACCATGTTCTCCGTTTCTCGAATGAAGAAGTTATCGGTAACACGGATGAAGTTCTATCTAAAATAAAATCATTTTGCGAAGCCAATACCCCCTCTTTTGGAGGGGGACAGGGGGAGGTGGTCGTATTTACCACCCGTGCCGATACAATATTTGGAGTAACATTTATGGTTTTAGCTCCGGAAAGTTTCTATACTTTACAAATAACAAAACCTGAGAAACTTACCGAAGTAGAGTTATACATTGAGGCTACAAAGCGCCGTACGGAACGGGATCGTTTGGTTGATAAAAAAGTTACAGGTGTATTTACCGGATCTTATGCCGTCAATCCATTGAATGGAGAAGAAATTCCTATCTGGGTATCAGACTATGTTCTTGCCGGATATGGAACAGGCGCTATTATGGCTGTTCCGGGACACGATAGTCGTGACCATGCTTTTGCCAAACATTTCGGCCTGCCCATTATCCCGTTGATCGAAGGCTGTGATGTGTCGGAAGAGAGTTTCGATGCCAAAGAAGGGATCATGATGAACTCCGGTTTCTTAAATGGATTAACAGTAAAAGAAGCTATTGTGAAAACAAAAGAATATATCCGTGACAATGATCTTGGCCGTATTAAGGTGAATTACCGTCTGCGAGATGCCATTTTCTCACGCCAACGCTATTGGGGCGAACCGTTCCCTGTCTACTATAAGGACGATATACCTTACATGTTGCCTTTGGATAAGTTGCCTCTGGAACTGCCTGAGGTAGATAAATACCTGCCTACCGAAACAGGCGAACCGCCGTTAGGGCGTGCAACCAAGTGGGCTTGGGATACCGTGAATGAAAAAGTAGTAGATGTCGCTTTAATCGACCGTAAAACAATATTCCCATTGGAATTGAACACCATGCCGGGGTTTGCAGGTTCGTCCGCTTACTATTTGCGCTATATGGATCCTCATAATAATGAAAGATTAGTTTCGGTGGATAAAGATGAATACTGGCGTAATGTAGACTTATACATCGGTGGAACGGAACATGCCACCGGGCACTTGATATATAGCCGTTTCTGGAATAAGTTTTTGTACGACACAGGTGTTTCGTGTGAGAACGAGCCTTTCAAAAAGCTGATTAATCAGGGAATGATACAGGGGCGGAGCAATTTTGTTTACCGTATCAACGGAACGAATAAATTTGTGTCCTTGAATCTGAAAGATCAGTATGAAACAACAGAATTACACGTCGATGTAAATATTGTAAGCAATGATGTTCTTGATATAGAAGCGTTCAAAGCGTGGCGTCCTGAATTTGCAGATGCTGAATTTGTACTTGAAGATGGCAAATACATCTGTGGCTGGGCTGTAGAGAAGATGTCGAAATCGTACCATAATGTCGTTAATCCGGACTTGATGGTGGATAAATATGGCGCCGATACGCTCCGTATGTACGAGATGTTCTTAGGTCCGCTGGAATTGTCTAAACCTTGGGATACAAACGGAGTTGACGGAGTTCACCGCTTCTTGCGTAAATTATGGAACTTGTTCTATAAAGGGGAAGAGTTTGCCGTAACAGACGAACAACCGACAAAAGATGAATTGAAATCTCTTCATAAACTGATCAGGAAAGTATCGGCAGATATAGAGACTTTCTCATTCAACACATCCGTTTCTGCATTTATGATATGCGTAAACGAGCTTACATCTGCCAGATGCAGTAAAAAAGCTATCTTGCAGGAATTGCTTGTTTTATTGGCTCCTTTTGCTCCTTTCGTATCGGAAGAATTATGGCATGCGCTCGGAAATACAACGTCGATTTGTGATGCTGAATGGCCTGCATTCAATGAAGAATATTTAGCAGAAGATTCATTTAAATATGGAGTGGCATTTAACGGTAAAGTGCGCTTTGAACTGGAATTTCCGGCCGAAGCGGTACAGGCAGAAGTGGAGAAAGCCGTGCTGAGCCACGAATCGGCTCAAAAATGGCTTGATGGGAAAATGCCTAAGAAAGTTATTTTTGTCCCTAAAAAGATGATTAATGTTGTCCTTTAAATATACTCTGAAAAATATAGAGATATGCCTAAGCGTTATTTAAAAGAATTTTATTGGAAAGACTATGCGTTGATATTCGTAGGCCTGGCAATTTATGCAATCGGGTTGATAGGTTTTATTAAACCGGTGGGTATTGTAACCGGAGGGTTGACGGGTATCGCCCTGCTTGTGGAGTATGCTTCGGATATTCCTTTGCAGTATACCTATTTTCTCACCAACTGCGCGTTGCTGGTTGTAGCGTTAAAACTGCTGGGTTTGAAGTTCATGATCAAAACCATCTATGGGGTAATTACCCTTACCTGCCTGCTCACCCTTTGCCAGATGTTAATTAAGGAACCGATCGTGAAAGACGAACCTTTACTGTCGGGGGTTGTCGGAGCCATGATGTGCGGGGTAGGCATCGGATTGGTTTTCAGCTCGAACGGCAGCACCGGAGGGACGGACATTGTAGTTGCGCTTATCAATAAGTATAAAAATATCGCCTTCGGGCGGGGAATGCTCCTTTGCGACTTTGTTATCATTTCCGGTTCGTACTTCCTGCTCCACGATTACCAGAAGATTGTGTACGCCCTGATTGTGATGGGAGTAATGACCTACTGCATCGATATGGTGATAAATGGTTTCAGGCAGTCGGTGCAGATACTTGTGTTTTCCGAAAAATACGATACGATAGCTACGGTTATCAACAAGGAGTTGCACAGGGGCTGCACTATTCTGGATGGGACGGGCTGGTACACAAAAAAGCCGACAAAAGTAATCATTGTCCTGGCAAAGCGCACCGAGGCTATCGAAATATTCAGGCTGGTAAAAAGTATCGATGAAAAGGCGTTTATTTCGCAAAGCACCGTGCGGGGCGTTTACGGAGAGGGTTTTGACAAAATAAGATAGCCTATGGCTTTTAACGCGTCTTACATTGTATTGATTTTTTTCTGGATTTTAGTATTATTATTTAACCGGAAAGAAATTAAATATGCAAATACACTTACGTCCTCTGACAGGAGGTATATTTATTGGTCGCAGATTATAATTTTCCTGGGAGTTCTTTTCCGGACTATATATTTATCTTCTTTTCCGGCAGGCGTTTTCCCCGATGAGGCTATTAATGGTTACGACTCGTGGTGCCTTGCCAATTATGGAGTAGACCAGCATCTTTCATATTATCCCGTTTATTTGCGCTCGTGGGGTAGCGGACAGAGCGCTTTATATGCTTATTTGGGGATTCCGTTTATCAAGCTGTTCGGTCTGTCGTCCGGCGTATACAGGCTGCCAATGGCGCTTATTAGTTGTACCTCCATTATTGTTTTCTATTATACCTTCAGAAGATATAGCCGGAATTACCTGTTGGTTTTTGTTGTTGTCCTGATCTTCTTTCTCAACCCGTGGCATATTATGAAAAGCCGGTGGGCATTGGACTGTAATCTGGCCCCGGATTTTATTCTGTTGGGAATCTCGTTAATTATATTGGGCTATCATGCCCTTTCGGAAAGAAAGCAATCTTTATATTATGCAACCGGTTGTATTTTCTTTGTGTTAGCAGCTTACTCCTATGGGGTAGGTTGGTTTATGCTTCCGTTCCTTGTTTTATTTCTTGGAATCTATTTATATAAAAAGAAGAAAATAAAGATTTGCCAAATAGGGTTTTGCATTGTTGCGATGACGGCCTTAGCCTTTCCCCTTATTCTCTTTGCCCTGAATCTGGCTTCAGGCGGCGAACAATACCAACTGGGTATAATTACTATTACGCAACTGAAAGAAAGCAGGCATGCTGCAACGACGCTGTTAGATGGGGGAAATATATTTCTCTTTGTTTGGGACGCGTTCCGCTTGATTGTAGTAGGTGACGATAAGCTTGTATGGAATAGTTTCAGATATATAGGCCAATTTTATAATATTTTGGGTATCCCGTTTTTTATATTGGCGTATGTTCAACTGATCAAAAAGAAAAGCTTTAATCTTTTCGATATCGTATTTACTATATGGCTCATAGCGTCTTTCCCTATTATATTAACGGTGGGAGCAAATACCAACCATTGGAATATACTGTGGTTTCCGGTTATTTATTTTGTCGCTCGCGGACTTGCGTTTCGCATTGAAAAGGGCAGATGGGCAAAAACTGTTGCAATATCTCTTATTGGTTTGCTGACAGTTATCTTTACCGTGAAATATATTTGTTTTTTTAACGAAAAAAATCCTGTTAACAACTGGTTTGCCAAGGGAATAGAACAACATATCCGGTTTGTAGGGCAAAAAGGCTTCGATAAGGTTTATTATCCCTCAGATATAGTTCATGTTACTTCCTTATTTTACTCACCTGTCAGTCCGTATCTGTTTGATAAGACAAAAGAACCCAAAGAGGCGGGTATGCCTATCGAACACATGAAAAAGTATTCGAATAATTATTTCTGTTTGCCCGGACAAATATTACCCCTCCCAAAAACGGCTTATATTATACCGAACCGTGATCTGGAAAAGTACGTTATAGAGTATGATAAATTCAACGTAGACAGGGGAGACCTGTATACATTATTCTGGACAGATTAATCGTTTATATCAAATGAACAAGAACTGCAAAAACTGCGGTGAATCCGTAGAACATAACTATTGTAGCAACTGCGGACAATCTATTGAAACCGGAAGGATTAATTTACATTATTTGTCTCACGAGATTCAACATAGTGTCCTGCATGTCGATCGGGGTATCCTCTATACTATTAAAGAATTGCTTATAAGACCGGGGCATACCATAAAAAACTATCTGGACGGGAAAAGAGTGAATTACTTCAAACCATTTGCTTTCGTCATCATACTGGGCACATTATATGGTTTTATTGCTCATTTTTTCAATGCGTATCCCGAAAGTAGCCTGATACCGGATGATGCTGATATTGAAGCCGCTGAGTATAATAAGATGGCTCTAGAATGGATATATGGACATTATTCTGTGGTGATGCTGACCCTGACTCCCATCATAGCCTTATCTTCTTATCTGGTTTTCAGGAAGAGCATTTATAATTATTTTGAACATCTCATTATGTATTCTTATATAGTAGGTATTCAGATACTCATATTGCTTGTCGGCTACATCTTCTACTATAATTTTTCTTCAGTCTGGTTTGTTGTTATAACGTCTTTCTTAAGCCTTTGCTATAATGTATGGGTTCTGATTCAGATATTCAGTAAGGGATATTGGCCTAAAACAATGATAAGAGCATCTGTTAGTCTTTTTCTGGCTTTTGTTTTAACTCTTTTTGTTTCAACGGCGATCGGCGTATTTTTTCAACTTTTTTATAGATAATTTTAGTATAGCTTTATTATTGACTGATGTTACGCTATATCGGAACAAACACCGAAAAATATTATCATTCCATATCCTTGTCCTTTTTTCTTTCTCTTACCCGTCATTGCGAGCCTGAAAGGCGAAGCAATCCAAAAATTGGCCGGTTAGCGGTAGGGGCAGTCCTTTGTGGCTGCCCGAAAAGATATAACCGGATGCTTCGGGTAAACCCTCGCAATGACGCGAGAAATTAAACACAGACCGGTATTCTTTAATCGCGTTACCCATAGATTTACGGCTTCAGCAATCTGACAGCGAACCGTCAGGGACGTAATCCGTCCAGCAGTTTGACATACAGTTCTATCGCTTCCCGTATTTCACTCAGTAAGATATATTCGTTCGCCGTATGCGATCTGGCAGAATCTCCCGGTCCCATTTTCAGCGTTGGAAAGGGCATAAATGTTTGATCCGACAAAGTTGGCGATCCGTAAGGCGTTTTCCCTGTCATAACAGCGCGTTGAACAAATGGGTTCTCCAATGCAATCCGCGAAGAATTCAGGCGGAAAGACCGGGGTTTGACCTCACAGTCCGTATGTTTGTCTATTATGTTATATAGCTCCTCGTTGCTATATAGCTCGTTGCTTCTTACATCTACCACAAAGTCACACTTATCGGGTACAACGTTGTGCTGCGTACCTGCATTTATCATGCTGACGGTCATTTTTACAGGGCCGAGCAGTTCGCTTACTCCGGGAAAAGCATATGTCCGGAACCATTCTATGTCTTTTATTGCTTTATAGATGGCATTGTCGCCTTCATTCCGGGCCGCGTGTCCTGCTTTGCCATGAGCTGTGCAGTCGAGAACTAAAAGTCCTTTTTCGGCAATAGCCGGATTCATCTGCGTGGGCTCGCCTACAATGCCGAAAGCTATTTCCGGTAATTCGGGAATCATCGCTTCGGCTCCGCCATTTCCGGAGACTTCTTCTTCACATGTAGCCAGAAAGATGAGGTTATAATCCTGTTTTTTGCTTGTCAGTATCAGAAAAGCATGCATCAGTGAAATTAAGCCGGCTCCCGCATCGTTGCTACCTAATCCATAAAGGATATCGCCGTCTTCTTCCGGTGAAAACGGGTCTTTTGTCCATCCCGATACAGGGCGTACAGTATCCATGTGCGAATTGAGCAGGATGGTCGGTTTTACCGGATCAAAATCCTTGTTCCGTACCCAAATATTATTTCCTTTCCGTTTTGGCTCAAAGCCATATTTTTTAATATATTCTTCGATGATCAGGGCAACATCATGTTCTTCCCTGCTGAACGAAGGAGTGCTTATCATTTCTTTCAGCAAATCTATGGCATTGTAGTATAGGGCGTCTATATCCGGACTCATATATTTTATTTCTTTTTCATGCGAGATAAGTAATGAAAACAATTTCATGCGACATTATTTTCGTTTTTGTCATGCTGACGGAAGGAAGCATCTCGTGTATATTTTGTTTTGGAGAAACGAGATCCTTCGTTCCTCAGGATGACAGAGAGTATGTTGTGATAATTATT
>JAISES010000347.1 GCA_031263965.1 Prevotella sp.
TCGACATCCAGGGGATTTTCATCGTTTTTCCATTCAGTGTAATATCTTTCACTGCTGCCAGTGTCAACGGCGCCATAGCGAAGCCCTTCACTGGTGTTGCCCGCCATTGTAAACTGAATGGTCGAAAAAAATGACTGTATAAAGTGTTCTTTTTGATTGGTGATGTTCTGCCTGATGCCATTTGCGACCGAAATGGCGCTTTTTTTGAGCTCAATAACAGCTATGGCAATACCATTAACATACACTACAATATCGGGACGTTTTTCGCAGGCGCCGATAATCGTAACTTCTTCCGCGATGGCAAATTCATTTTTAGCCGGGTGTTCCCAATTAATGAAAAAGATTGTCTTTTCTGCTTCGCCGGGGTTTTCGCGGATTTTAACGCCGTATTTAAGCAGGGAATACACAAGTTTATTCGCCGCATACAGCCCGGACTGCAAGTTTTTCGATTCCTTTCGCAGTTCCTCAACTGCCCGGTCAGACAAGGTTTCACTATATCCCTGTTTTTGCAAGAACGTTTTGAGGACTTCTATTTCGATATTGCTATTTTCACAAGCCCTGCGGCTGCCATAATATTTATAGCCCAGGATATCCGCGTCACGGAATAGAGAAATCACATGGTTTTGTGCGATTTTTTCAGCGTCTCCGATTTTTGCCATAGCATTAACCTGCCTTTTCCTTTATTTAAAAAAACCATAATATTCTTTCATCGATTTATCTATTGCAAGATCAGTGAAATATTCAAGACTCAATTTAGGTTTCCAGATGGGTATACTGCCGATGTATTCTTTTATGGTTTGCAAAGAGATTGCTTTTTGTGATATTTCTAAATCCCTAATACTTTCGATAACTGTTGCAAGAACTTCCAATTCCGTATCTTTTTTATAGCGGATTTTTCCGGCAAGCTGTTCCGCGCCCTTGTAATATCCTCTATTTATGGCATTTTCTACTGCCTCATTTATATTTTTACCAATACAAATATTCTTGCTATCGTCGGTTGCAATGTATAATTTTTCGTTCTCTGCTTTTGGTGCAACCGTATAGGCCAATTCTTTACTAAACGGCCCGTAATCCCATTTTTCAAAAATATCAGTTTTTGCTTTTTTGTAAACAAGATACAGATAAAACAGTTTTTGATAACGCATGTGTTTAAGAAACTTCATTCTTTTGTCTGTGAATAATTTTGTTATTATTGCCAATATTACCATATATTCAGAAATACCAAATTCGTTTTGTATTGGATATGTGCTTACTAACCGTATCCTTCCCGTTAAAAGCTCCTGCATCATACCCTGTTTGAGGAATTTTGCTTTATTCAGCTTTGAGGTCAAGGCTGCGACTTCAGCATCCATATCAGAAAGGACAGTGGCTATGGCGGATTGTTCGTCCTTTGTCGGAGGGAACATAAATGTTAATCCGCAGATTATTTTGCCGTTTAGGTTATTTATCGACGTTCCCTCTAAAACAGACATCAACATTTTCCTATACAAATCCGATTGAAATAAGAATTGTATATATTTGTTTTGCTCAGAACGAAATATCGCGCAAAATGCTCCAATGCAATAACGATGACTTGTCTTGACGAATATAGCCGATTTTCCGATGGCGGTTACACTTCCACTTGACATTGCAATAACAATGTCATTTTCTAAAAGCAATTGTTCGTCAGCAACTACGCCTTTATTAACGAATTGTACATTTTGATAGATTATCTTTTCATCGGAAATATTGTTAGCCCGTAGTAATACAAACGAATTATTGTGTTCATATGGGCACAAATCTCTAGCCGGGTTATAACTTACACCTCTGACACAATATCCAAAATCTGATAGTGTTTTTTCCTTCCACTCTCCCTCAAACCCTGGCAACCGCCGTCTGCCGGTAAGCAGTTCCTGTATTGCACCCTGTTTAACAGCCTTTTTCTTGGCAATCAGTTTTTCCAGTGAAGTGATGCAGCCATCCATATCGGATAAGACTTCGGCTATGGCGTGTTGTTCGGGAAGGGGTGGTAATATTATTTCAAATGTATTCAGAAGTTTCGTATTTAAAGAAGCCATGGTCTGACCAACGGCGATATTTCTAATCTCAGATTTAACTGATTCGGATTTAAAATAGTATCCTAAATATTTTGTATCAAAATCCTCAGATATAGAACGAATTCGCAACAACCGGCCAGAAAAAAGCCAGCCATCCTCATGTTTGCTAACGTATGCATTTCTGTCAACAGAACCTACTCTGCTAAAAATAACATCTCCTTCTTGTAATACATAGGCGCTTAATCTCTGCTTGTCTTCGTTTGATACAAGTGGAAGATTTTGTCTTGTTATCGAGTATTCTCCCAAGTGTTCAACTGTTATTATTGGCGTTCCAGATTTTACATAATCATTCGCATGGAGAGCTGAACCGAAAGGGCCTGTTTTTACATCTGCGATCTCTTCGAGTCTTTTTACCTCCCACCCCTCCGGTATCTTCCCTTTATCACTCATCGCCGCCTCCAGCCCGAAGGTACCGGGCATTGCGTTCAATTTCCGCTGCAAGTTCTTCTTCGGTCGGAAGGACGAGTTTGTACTTGGATGCAAAAATCCGGCGGTTTTCTTCCAAAACAGAGTATTTTACGATGGTTTCATCCTTATCGGCGCAGAGAATAATACCAATGGTCGGATTATCGTCCTTGCAGCGTTTTAAGTCGTCGAACATACGGACATACATATCCATCTGCCCAATGTCCTGATGAGTCAGCTTTCGAGTTTTAAGGTCGATAATGACAAAGCATTTGAGCAGGTAATTGTAAAACACCAGGTCTATATAAAA
>JAISES010000379.1 GCA_031263965.1 Prevotella sp.
TATGGCACCGAAATACTGATGACCGGCTACAAACCTGATGGAGACGGGTTCCTGCGGAAAGATTTTCCGGGAGGATGGAAGGAAGACAAAGTAAATAAATTCGGGGAACCGGGACGTACAGCAAAAGAAAACGAGGTTTTCGAATACACTAAAAAGCTGCTGAACTGGCGGAAAGGGAATGAAATCATATCAAAAGGCGCCTTCAAGCATTTTGCCCCTGTAAACGGCATATATGTGTACGAAAGAAAATATAACGGCAAGTCTGTAGTTGTAATCTTATCCGGTTCGGATAGCGGGAAAACCATCAGTTTGGAAAGATATAAAGAGATTTTGCCGGAGAGTCGGGCAAAAGATATAATCAGCGGAAACACTGTAAGTTTGGGCGATACTTTAACTATTAGTCCGAGAAATGTATTGATATTGGAATTTTGATTACTTTTATAAGAAATTGTTTAAATTTTATAGCAAATCTTTTTTACAGGTATTTTCAGATGGATTTTGTTCTTTTTGCTTGCAGGTTTAGCGGGCTAAACCAAAAGTAAAAAGGAAAAAATACGCTGAAAAGAACATAAAAAAATTGCTAAGAAGTCTTTTTCTAATCCTATAATAATATTTTTTGCTAAAATTTAAACAGTTTCTTAAAGTATAATCAAATTCTATGGTCATGAAAAAAGGTCCTCTTACAATCAAAGACATAGCTAAAGATTTAAATATCTCGCCATCTACAGTATCGCGCGCCCTAAAAGATAATCCCGATATCAGTCCTGAAACGCGGAAAATGGTGCAGGACTATGCCCAAAAGCATAAGTATAAACCAAATACGCTTGCTCTTAGCCTAAGGACACAGCATAATAATATTATTGGGGTAATTGTTCCGGAACTGGCCAATCA
This sequence comes from Prevotella sp., assembly GCA_031263965.1. Lineage (GTDB taxonomy): Bacteria > Bacteroidota > Bacteroidia > Bacteroidales > Dysgonomonadaceae > Dysgonomonas. Next base: position 892 of record JAISES010000379.1, read on the forward strand.
CTTTTTTTCGGGTGTGCTTTCGGGAATGGAAACTATAGCCGAAGACAGGGATTATCACATAATTATCTGTCAGTCACAGGAAGATTATAAAAAAGAACTTCGGAATGTGCAAACCCTGATCAAAGCAAGAGTATGTGGCGTACTTATTTCGCAGTCGAAGACTACGACCAAGTATGACCATTTTCAGGAATTACTGGACAATGATATTCCTGTCCTGTTTTTCGATAGGATCTGTACCGGTATCGATAGCGACAAGGTTGTAGTAGACGATTATTCAGGCACTTTTATTGCTGTAGAGTATATGATTAAAACAGGTTGCAAGCGTATAGCCTTCTTTTCCGCGCCTCTGCATCTTGAAATATCTAAAAACCGGAAAAATGGATACCTGGATGCTTTACGCAAATATCGTATACCGGTAGAAGAAAATTTGATACAGGTAGCGGATACGAAAAAGCTCGGATACGAAAGAGCGAAGGAAATATTGCGAAAACCCGACCGTCCGGATGCATTTATGGCGATGAATGACTATACCGCGTCGGGTATACTGGTTGCGACAAAAAAGTTGGGGCTGAAAGTACCGGAGGAAATATCGATTTTCGGCTTTTCGAATTCCAATATATCTCAGGATACCGATCCGATGCTGACAACGATGGATCAACATCCGCAAGAAATGGGAATGGAAGCCATGAAATTAATTTTAGAGAAAATAGAGAATCCCGAAAACACGTCGAGGAAAAATAAAATAATAAAAACGTCGCTGATAGCGAGGCAAACAACACGTAAGCTACCCAACGACAAAATGTAACAAGAGTAAACAATATTATAACCATGAAACAAAAACCGGCACTCACCTTTTGGCAAATCTGGAACCTAAGTTTTGGATTTTTGGGTATACAGATAGGATATTCACTGCAAAGTTCGCAAACCAGCCGTATATTATCTGCTTTAGGAGCCGACCCTCATCAGTTGCCATTATTCTGGCTTGCCGCACCGGTTGCAGGACTTATCGTACAGCCTATCATAGGTATGTCGAGTGACCGTACATGGACAAAGCTCGGACGCCGGATTCCTTTTATTTTGGGAGGAGCTATTATTTCAGCAATCGCGATGTTCTTCATGCCAAACTCTGAATTTGTTGCGGCAATAATGCCTCCTGTTATTTTCGGAGCAGGTATGCTATTATTTATGGACTGTGCTTTTAATGTCTCTATGCAACCGTTCCGCTCTTTGGTCGGCGATATGGTGAATGACAAGCAACGTAATCTCGGTTACTCTACCCAAAGCTTTCTCACCAATGTAGGCGCGGTTGTAGGCTCTTTTCTTCCCTTTATCCTTACATGGATAGGAATACAAAATATACCTGATATCGGAGAAAAAGTTGCTCCATCGGTTATATGGGCTTTCTACTTCGGAGGAACGGCATTATTACTTACTGTATTATGGACACGTTTCAGGGTGAAAGAATATCCGCCCAAAGAATACGAAGAATACAATAATGTTACTGAAGAAGAAAAACAAAAGAAATCATTTATTGGTATTATAAAAAGCACGCCCAAAACAATGTTGCAACTTTCCATTGTGCAGTTCTTCTCATGGTTTGCCCTTTTCCTTATGTGGGTGTACGGCATTGGAGGAATAGCAGAAAATGTTTGGCACACTACAGACCCTCTGTCCGGGGCATACAAAGAAGCAGGTAACTGGAACGGTGTATTAAGTGGAATTTATGGAATATTCGCGGCTGTTTTTTCTGTTTTTATGGCAAAAATAGCTGATAAACTTGGGCGTAAGAAAGTTTATTCATTTGCTCTGTTCTTAGGAGCACTAGGTCTGGCATCCATGTATATATTCGATGATAAATACATGTTGCTTGCTTCTATGCTTGGAGTAGGTATCGCTTGGGCCGCAATTCTGGCTATGCCTTATGCTATCCTTTCTGCCGCGCTTCCTGCCAGTAAAATGGGTGTATACATGGGAATCTTCAATGCTACAATTACTATACCGCAGATAGCCGCGGGATTGACCGGCGGCCTTATTCTTAAATATGTTGCCGGAGGTAGTTCTATCATGATGCTTGTTGTAGCAGGAATATCTATGCTATTAGCTGCCGTATCGGTAGTATTTGTACAGGATGCGAATAAAGAACTCAACCCTGAATTAGAAAATCGACACTAAACCATAATTTATGAAAAACAAACTATTGTTATTTGCAGCTATTATTATAGCTCTGGCAAGTTACTCCTGTAAACCCAAAGTGCAGGAAAAAGATGAACCCCGGGAAAAATGTACGGTCAAGCACCTTGACTGGACTCGCAATGCTGTTATATACGAGGTAAATGTAAGGCAATATACCAAAGAAGGCACATTTGCGGCCTTCGGGCAACATCTGCCACGGCTGAAAGAACTGGGAGTAGATGTGCTTTGGTTTATGCCTGTACATCCCATTTCTGAGAAAAACCGGAAAGGTACGCTAGGCAGTTACTACGCTGTGAATGACTACACAGGGATCAATCCTGAATTCGGGACAAAAGAAGACTTTAAACGCCTTGTCGATAAAGCTCATGAAATGGGATTCAAAGTTATTTTAGACTGGGTGGCGAATCATACGGGATGCGATAATGTATGGCTTGCACAACATCCCGACTGGTATGTTAAAGATGAAGCAGGAAACCCTAAAAGCCCTTATGACTGGACTGACACATATGAATTGAATTACGACAATAAAGACATGCGTACAGCAATGACCGAAGCTATGAAATATTGGATAAAAGACTTTAATATAGATGGATACCGTTGCGATATGGCACATGAAGTACCAACCGGTTTCTGGAATGATGTACGAAAAAGCCTGGACAGTATAAAACCGGTTTTCATGCTGGCTGAGTCAGAAAATTATGACTTGCTGGAGCATGCTTTCGATGCTAATTATTCGTGGGAACTTATGCATATGATGGCAGACATTTACAAAAAAGAAAAGACAGCTGACGATATAGCTGCTTACATCCAAAAACTGGATACGATAAAATGCCCTGACGGTTATAAAATGAATTTCTTAACCAACCATGACGAAAATTCATGGAATGGAACTGAATCTGAACGATATGGAAAAGGGGTTGAAGCTTTTGCCGTACTCACTTACACCCTGGATGGAATGCCGATGATATACACAGGGCAGGAAGCAGGCCTGAAAAAGCGTTTATCTTTCTTCGAAAAAGACGTGGTTCCTTCATGGACAGAAAATACAACTACAAAATTCTACAAGAAGCTGAACGAACTGAAGCACTCCAATATGGCTCTTTTAGCCGGACAGGGTGGTGAATTCAGAAGATACCAGACTTCTGCCAACAAGGAACTGCTGATTTTTTCCAGAAACCAGGCAGGACGGGAAATAATGGTATTGCTTAATCTATCCGACAAAAATATCACATACACCAGTAATGATGCCTTAAATAAAAATGGTTATACTGATTATTTTACAGGAGCAAAAGTTGATAATATCCCTACATCGCTGAAAGCATGGGAATATAAGGTATTGGTAAAATAATAAAACTCAGAAACTGTTTAAACATTCTATTTTTTCGTTATTACGAGCGAAACGTAGTGTAGCGAAGCAATCCGGAGCCAGATAACCGGATTGTTTTGTTACACTATTTCAGATACGGCTTACTTTTATGTATCTTTGCCTCAAATTAGACTACAAGAGATGCCTGCATTCAGAAATACACCGGAAAGGGCAAAAATTCCCGCACAACGTTTTGCCGATCTCATTTTAGACATGGGCACATATCTTCTTGCTTCGGGGGCTCATTGTGGCCGGCTTAACAGCAATTTGGGAAGATTGGCAACAGCATGGGAATTCGAGATGAATATGAATCCTACATTCAAAGGACTTTTAGTTACGGTAAAAGATATGAATGACCCGTCAAATATAATTACCTGCTATAAAAGTTCTCCTGCCCATAATGTACATTTAGCCGTTTTGACAGATGTTTCGCACTTGTCGTGGAAAGTACAGGAAGAAAAACTTTCCATTACAGAGGTCGAACAAGAGTTTGCCAAGATAAAGGCCAAACCTCATTATAATGACATTATAATTGCCATTGCCGTTGGATTATCCTGTGCCGGATTATGTTTATTCTCTTTAGGGGACTGGATTAATGCATTGATTACTTTTTCCGCTGCATTTATAG
>JAISES010000399.1 GCA_031263965.1 Prevotella sp.
AGAAGAAAAACTCATGAGAAATTAGAAAATATCTAAATGTAGAGCCTTTTTCACCCGTAAAAGAAAAAATATCTGTATTTTTGAGCGTCAAATTCAATGTTTAAGGAAAATAAAATGAATCAAAATAATACAGGATTGGCAAGTTCCATCCCTCCTGTTACCCGTAACATTATTATCATCAATGCCCTAGTCTGGCTCGCCCAACTTTTATTGACAAATATCAATATCGAAAGATATTTGGCCTTGCATTTTTTTGAATCGGACTATTTTATGCCTCATCAAGCCATAACATACATGTTCCTGCATGCGACACATGATGTTAATGGGAGCATTGCTTTTACACATATTTTATTTAACATGTTTGCCGTATTTATGTTCGGGCGGACATTGGAAACAATATGGGGGGCAAAAAAGTTTTTAATATATTATATGTTAACCGGAATCGGAGCTGCCATCGCACAAGAAATCGTATATTCAATACAATTTAAAGAAGTCGTTTTCAATCCGGCCATTACAACAATTATATCTGGCGCTGAGGAGTTTTCAAGGCAGGAATTTTTCAACATATTGCCGGCAACATTGGGTGCGTCCGGGGCTGTATTTGGGATACTGGTGGCCTTTGGCATGATTTTTCCGAATGCGGAATTAATGATGTTGTTCTTCCCTGTTCCTATCAAAGCAAAATGGTTTGTTATTGGTTATGGTGTATTAGAATTATTCCTTGGTGTTTCTAATAATGCAGCAGATAATGTTGCCCACTTTGCCCACTTAGGTGGATTGATTACCGGATTTTTTATTATTCTTTACTGGAAGAAAAAAGCTAAGTCGAATGGGCATTTTTGATACGATAAAATACAGGTTTAAACAGAAAGACATACTGGTACAGCTCATAATTATCAATGCAGTTGTATTCTTCGTATTTGTCGTTACAGCTATGACCGGAAAGTTATTCAAACTTCCGCCAATAGACCTGATACCCTACATCGGAGCCACATCGGATGTGCACCTCCTGATAAAAAGACCGTGGACAGTATTCACATATATGTTTGCGCATAAAGACTTCTTGCACTTATTGCTGAATATGCTCATGCTATTCTGGTTTGGACAGCTATTCCTGAGATATTTTAGCCCTAAAAACCTGGGGAGCATATATTTGCTCGGAGGATTGGCCGGCGCAGCATTATACGCACTAACATTCAATACCATACCATATTATGTAGACATGAATCATCCTCCTATGATAGGAGCATCGGCATCGGTCATGGCAATCATATTTGCAGCAGCATTTTACAAGCCGGATGCAGAAGTCAGCCTCTTCATGTTATTCCGCATAAAAGTCGTTTACATCGCTGTTTTTATGTTTATCATCGATTTTATATCATTAGACAGCAATACAAATCCGGGGGGACATGTGTCGCATATCGGAGGGGCTATAACCGGTTACATATTCGCCGGACAATATTTGAAGGGAAAAGATATTACTCGCCGGATCAACAAAATTATAGATTCGATTGTTAATTTAATCAAGCCTTCCGGTAAAAAGAAAATGAAGGTAAAATATAAAAAACGGGAAGCCGACTACGACTTTAACCAACGTAAGCATAACGATACAGAAGAAATAGACCGTATTCTCGACAAAATAAAATCTTCGGGATACAGCAGCCTTAATGCTGAGGAGAAAAAAAGACTATTCGATGCAAGTAAAAAATAAACTTTCGAAAATAAAAACAGGAAAATACCTTAAGTATACGATATTTGCAACCAATATATTTGCCATTATCATCCTCATACTATCTACTCTGGCCTGGAAAATAGTGCCTTCGAAAGTAACCATAGTTGCCTACCTGGGACTCGGGTTTCCAATCATTCTGTTTGTTAATATCCTATACCTTATATTATGGGTAATTTCTTTCAGATGGAAATATGCTTTAGTGCAACTGGCTGCTATGACTGTATGCTGGCAGCCTATATTGACCTGCTTCCCCGTCCATACACGGACAAGCGTAAAAGATATTCCCGGGAAAAGCTTTAAAATCCTCACATATAACGTTCGTGCATTTAACTGGGTCAAAGGAGAAAAAGCACGGAACAACCCGATTATAAAGTATCTTGTGGATAGTGATGCCGATATTATTTGTTTACAGGAATTTGCTGTTTCCACGGAGAAAAATAAAAATGGTATCATTACCGAAAAAGAATTAAATGCAAAGCTCAAAGATTATCCTTATCACGAAATCATAAAATTGGGTACATCGAGGGGTACTTTAACTTATGGACTGGCATGCTATTCTAAATTCCCCATCACTAAAACATCCGGATTGCCTCTGGAAAGCTCTTACAACGGATCGGCCATGTACGAATTGAATATACAGGGTAAAAATGTCATACTTGTGAATAATCATCTGGAATCGAACAGGATTACATCCGAGGACAAACAATTATACAGAGAGTTTTTTAAAAACAAGGATAAGGAAACATTGGGTGAGGTGGCAATGAACATACAAACCCGGTTAGGGGCGGCATATAAAATAAGGGAAGCACAGGCAATAATAATCAGAAGCCTTTTGGATAAACAGGAATCCGATGCAACAATTGTATGCGGCGACTTCAACGACACCCCTGTTTCATATGCATACTACACTATCAAAGGAGATATGGTGGATTCTTATGCAAGCACCGGATTCGGACAGGGAATAACCTATCACGAAAACATGTTCAGGCTCAGGATAGATTTCATTATGCATTCTCTCGGATTGCAATCGTACAATTGCACTGTAGACAAAATAAAATACTCCGACCACTATCCTGTGTGGACCTATCTGGCATTCAAATAATAATATTCAATATAGCACTTTCAACTTATTTTCTACCTTTACATCATAAAAAAAACAGACAGATGATGACTCTTCCGGCCAGTCCTTACATGCAATTTACCCGTGAACAGTGGGCCGCGTTGCGCGACTCCGAGCCAATGACGCTCACCTATGAAGAATTGCTGACCCTGCAAGGTATAGATCACGAACTGTCGATAGACGAAGTTGAAGATATTTACCTGCCGCTCTCGCGTCTGTTAAGTTACTATGTAAACGCCCGGACAAGCAGGCAATCCGTATTGATGAAATTCCTGAAACAAGATGTACAAAAGATACCGTTCATCATTGGCATGGCAGGGAGCGTATCGGTTGGGAAAAGCACTACGGCACGCGTACTGCAAGCCTTATTAAGCCGCTGGAAAGAGAATACAAGGGTTGCTCTTGTGACAACAGACGGGTTCTTACACCCGAATGCCGTTCTTGAAAAAAAGGGCATTATGCTCAAAAAAGGCTTTCCGCAATCTTATGACATAAAAAGTCTGATAAAGTTTGTGACTGAGATAAAATCAGGAGCAAAAGAAGTCAAAGTACCTAAGTATTCGCACCTCATATATGATGTCATTCCGGATAAGTACGAGATCATAAACCAGCCTGATATTCTAATTCTGGAAGGATTGAACGTCTTGCAAAGCGGCATGGATTATCCCGGAGAAAAACCACGGATTTTCGTTTCCGATTATGTGGATTTTTCTATATATGTAGATGCCGATGAAGATAAACTGGAGGAATGGTACATCTCCCGCTTCATGAAGTTCAGGAAAGGGGCATTCACCGATCCTAAGTCCTATTTCAAAAGCTTTGCCGAACTTTCGGAACGGGAAGCTATAAAAACATCGAAAGCAATATGGAGAGAAATTAACCGCAAAAACCTCCGCAAAAATATTTTTCCAACACGTGAACGGGCAAACCTTATACTACATAAGGGAGAAAGCCATATTGTAGACTACGTAAGATTAAGAAAGTGAATACTAGATCCCCCCTACAGTAAGCTTACTAACTAACACCGATGGTAAGCCCTGCCCGACAGGAACCCCCTGCCCGTCTTTGCCGCAAGTCCACGCACCCTCGTCTATTTTCAGATTATTACCTACCATCGTAATGTCTGCCAGAGCCTTTGGCCCGTTGCCAATAATATTAATATCCTTTATTGGCTGTGTAAGCTTCCCGTTTTCTATCAGATAGCCGGTTTTAACGAAGAATGTAAAGTCTCCCGCTCCTATCTGAACCTGTCCATTCGTAAAATGATCTACATATACTCCTTGCTTTACGGAAGCAATAATATCAGCCTCGGGAATATCTCCCTGCTCCATATAAGTAACCCTCATACGAGGAAGAGGTGCATAGCGGAACGACTGCCGGCGCCCATTACCCGTAGGTTTCACATTGTAGAATTTAGCACTGATCCTATCGTGTAAATAGCTTTCCAAAACGCCATCCTTTACAATATATGTTTTTTGGCTTTCGATACCCTCATCATCAAAATTTACAGCGCCACGAGCATATTCCACCGTGCCATCATCTACTATATTGATATTGGTTGAACATATTTTTTTACCGGACTGGCCGGAGAATATGGAGGTATTCTTTCTATTAAAATCGGCCTCGAAAGTATGACCAATCGCCTCATGCAATAATATACCAGAACTTCCCGCACCCATAACAACAGGCATTTCGCCCCCTTTAGGCTTTAGTGCTTCAAACATAAGCGAAGTTTGCGCAACAGCCTCTTGCGCTAAAGTTTCTATCAATTCATCTGTCAAGAATTCGAATCCTTTGCGATATGCACGCGAAGAAGAGCCATTTTCAATTTTCCCGTTCTGTTCCATAGTAGACGAACCATACATAATACACATAGGGCGGTAATCCCATGTGAGTATGCCTTCCGAATTGAAGAAAAGGATATAAGATGTAGAGTCGTTCAGGCTTACAGATGCTTTTATAACACGAGGATCGAGTTCAAATATCCGGTCGTTAAGCCTTTGTACAAAAGATTTTTTGTCCGCTACAGATACATCTATCCACGGCTTTTGTATTTTATAGTAGTCCTTGAAGTGACTTTCTTTTATTGCAATCGGATCTTTTATTACGGAAGGCACAGACGCTATACCGGCAGCAGTTTGCGCAGCCTTCAACAAGCTTTTCAATTCTGTATTTTCTACATAGGCATATCCCGTTTGATCGCCGGATACAACCCGTACCCCTGCACCGAAGTCGATATTGGAAGAAGCCCTGTTTACTTCACCGTCGCGCAAAGCGATATTATTGCTAAACGTATGCTCAAAAAAGATATCGGCATAATCGCCCCCCCTGCTCAACGCCTCGGAAATTACTTTTAGTAAATCGTTTTCAGAAACAGCAAATCGCTGTAGAATATATTGTTTGTTCATCATTTCTCGATTGTCTCCATCTTTTTAAACTTATTCACTTGCCATATAAACAGAATAGCTGTCAGTACTGTTGCCAGGAAATCGGCTGTCGGTAAAGAATACCAAACCCCATTAATTCCAAAAAGATGAGGAAGAATGTACAACGCAGGTAATAATAAAAAAAACTGACGGGTAAGACTCAAGAAAATAGATTTACCTGCCATTCCTATACATTGGAAAAAGTTTGTTACAACTATCTGATACCCCACCAATGGAAGCATAATGGTTACAATACCTAAGGCCTTAGCTGTTTCGGCTGCTAAAGGAGGAGAAGGATTGAAGGGCTGGACAATAACACCAGGCAACAACAGACCAATCAGCATCCCGACACAACCAATAGCTATACCCGCTTTAATTGTATAAAAAAGTGTTTCCTTTACGCGCCATATCCGTTTAGCTCCATAGTTGTAGCCCACAATAGGTTGCATACCCTGCGTCAATCCCACCATGACCATAATAATGATCATCACCAGGGTATTTGCAATAGCATAGGCTTCAATAGCAATATTTCCGCCATATGTTTTCAACCTGTTATTTATAAAAAACACAACGATGGATGCTGCAACCTGTATGAAAAACGGAGACATTCCGATACTGGCCACAGCCCATACAATTTTAGGATTCAGATTTATATACTTCTTGCGAAGGCGCAGCATACTATTTTGATTCATGAAGTGGTACATGACAAAGCACAAGCCAATGAACATAGATATAATAGTAGCTATGGCAGCGCCTTTTAT
>JAISES010000442.1 GCA_031263965.1 Prevotella sp.
ACAACGATAAGCTTCACCTTGTCCGGCTCGCATTTCTGCAATTGCTTTTCAAGAGAATCCATATCATTATGGCGGAATTTCAACTTTGTTGAAAACGAAACCCTGGCACCTTCAATGATTGAAGCATGATCCAATTCATCCCACAGGATATAGTCCTCACGCCCCGTAATACAGGATAAAACACCTTCGTTGACGCCAAAGCCGGTAGAATAGACAACAGCATCTTCTTTACCTACAAATTTTGCCAGCTTTTTCTCCAACTCCACGTGTATATCGAGTGTTCCGTTCAGGAAACGCGACCCAGCCATACCTGTACCGTACTTTTTCACGGCATCGATGGCTGCTTCTTTTACTTTAGGGTGGTTAGTCAGTCCCAGATAGGCATTGGAGCCAAACATCAGGACTTTTCTGCCATTGATGATTACTTCCGTGTCCTGATCGCTCTGGATTTGCCTAAAGTAAGGGTAGATTCCGGCGGCGCGCGTTAATCTTGCCGCATCGAACCGATATAATTTATCAGTTAATAAACTCATATTCAATATTACAACAAATGTATACTATTAGAATTGCGACCTGTCAGTTTTGGATTCTACTCACAAATTGCAGGCTGCAAAATTAGCTAAAAAAAATCATAAAGAAGAGGATTTGATATAAATATTTTTAAAAAGGATAATTTAAGATAATCTTATATCAATTCTGCCCGTGGTATATTGCTTTTTTTTCTTAATTTTGTGATTTAGTCTGATATATTGTCAAAATATACAAAATATTAGAAACTGTTTAAATTTTATAGCAAATCTTTTTTATATGCTAAAAAGAGCATTAAAAATTGCTGAGAAGTCTTTTTCAAATCCTATAATAATTTTTCGCTAAAATTTAAACAGTTTCTTAGTCTGAACAGAGAAGGAAAGACCAAAAACTGAATGGCAAAAAAGAAAAATAAACATAATTTCTGGAAGCGGTTACACTTCAAATACCGCCTTTCGGTAATGAACGAAAATACATTGGAAGAAGTATGGAAGATAAATGCTTCCATATTTTCGGGCGCCGTGTTGCTTCTCATCTTTGCCGGCTTTCTTATTACGGTAACATCCGTTATTATTATTGCTACTCCCATCCGTTACTACCTGCCGGGGTACCTCAACGCCGAGATACGTGAAAAGGCTATCAGAATGTCTTTCAGGGCAGATTCGCTGCAAGAACAAATTGACAATCAAAATATATACATAAACAATATGCAGGGTGTATTTGCCGGAAAAATATTAAATATAGATTCGGTAAAGACGACAATGGCAGATACCGTATCCATTTCGGATACCGACCCGTCGCTTCAGAAATCGAAAGCCGAGCGCGAGTTTGTACAACGTTACGAAGAAGAGGAAAAATACAATCTGTCTGTTCTTCCGGCGCAGGTTACCGGCCCTGTCGAAAGCTTCATTTTTTACAAACCGGTGAACGGTTCTATTGCCGGCAAGTTCAATCCCTATAACAGACAATATGGTTTGGCTCTTAAAGTCTTATCGAAAGAAACCGTTCAATCCGTCATGGCCGGCACTGTCTTGTCTGCCAATTACGACATCAACGGCGGATACACTATCCGGATACAGCACAAAAACGGTTACGTTTCGGTGTATACAGGTAATTCCATGCTATTGAAACAGGCAGGAGACAAAGTGCGGACAGGTGAAGCGATCGCTGTTACAGGAAGCGATGAAGATAAAAATTCCGGGACATTTGCAGGATTTGAACTTTGGTACAAAGGAAGCCCTGTAAATCCTGAAGACTTTATCCTGTTTAAATAAAAATTACCGGATAATATGAAACGAAATATTGCAATACTTGGTTCAACGGGTTCCATCGGCACACAAGCTCTGGATGTGGTGCGCGAACATCCCGGACAATTCGAAATATATGCGCTTACCGCTAACAACAACATAGATCTGCTCATAAAACAAGCCCGGGAGTTTCAGCCCGAAGTTGTGGTTATTGCCTGCGAGGAAAAATACAATCAACTGGAAGATGCCCTGCACGACCTGCCGGTAAAGGTATGGGCGGGAAGTGAGGCCATCGCTCAAGTAGTGGAAAGCCAGCCCATAGATATGGTGCTTACGGCCATGGTGGGCTATTCGGGGCTGAAACCAACCATAAATGCCATAAAAGCGGGGAAGGCCATCGCTCTGGCAAACAAAGAAACACTGGTAGTGGCAGGCGAGTTGATAACAGGCCTTGCCATAGAAAATAAAGTTCCTGTTTTGCCTGTCGATTCCGAACATTCGGCGATCTTTCAGTGCCTGAACGGCGAACGATCCCCGATCGAGAAAATCATCCTTACGGCATCGGGAGGCCCGTTCCTCAATCACTCCCTGAAACAGTTGCAAAAAGTAACAAAGAAAGAAGCTTTGAACCATCCCAACTGGGATATGGGTGCAAAGGTCACTATAGATTCGGCCTCGTTGATGAACAAGGGACTGGAAATGATAGAGGCGAAGTGGCTGTTCGATGTTAGTCCCGACCAGATAGAAGTTGTGGTTCATCCGCAATCGATCATACACTCCATGGTGCAATTCGAGGACTCGTCCATCATCGCTCAACTTGGACTGCCCGATATGCATCTGCCCATACAGTATGCGCTGGGTTATCCGGCACGCCTGAAATCGAATTTCGAACGTCTCGATTTCTTCAAGCTGAAAACGATGACTTTCGAAAAACCGGATACCGAACGTTTCCGCAACCTGTCTTTTGCTTTCGAAGCAGCAAAGGCAAAAGGAAACATGCCCTGCATCATGAACGCTGCCAACGAGATAGCCGTAGCCGCCTTCCTGCAAGACAAGATAGGATTCCTGGAAATGAGCGACGTGATCGAAAAAACAATGCAGAAAACAGCTTTCGTACAGGTTCCTACATACGACGACTATGTACAAACCGATATAGAAGCCCGCTATATAGCACAGGAATTTATAAAGTAAATAATTGATGGCGCAATCATTATCTCAACTGTATATACATATTATCTTCCATACAAAAAGTAATGGAACAGATATGCAGGGTATTCAATCAGTCAGTCGCAAAAAGAAACCGTCAGGCAATATATTGAGAAACAAAAAGAGCATCATAAGAAACAGTCTTTTAAAGACGAATATATTGTATTTTTGCAGAATTATGGAGTTGAATACGACGAACGGTATTTATGGTACTGACATATTGCCCTTACAGGGCGTTTTACCGGATGCTCCGGATACACGGGGTGATACCCCGTGCTATGATACAACAGGCTTTCAGCCTGTATACACATGTAACCCTGAAAGGGTTGGATAGTATAGCCCAAGGCAACGCCTTGGGGGAAATGCAGAAGGCAGGAAACGCTCTGTAAGAGCAGCATAGAGAAGACCAAGAACAACCTATTCGTAAGAAACAAAACACAAAGGAATGCCCTGAAAGGGTCGAATAACATAGACAGGGGCATCGCTCCTGGAAACAATAAAACAAATAAAAACACCCTGAAAGGGTAATATAAATAACACTTTTAATTTTTTAATGGAAACAATTTTAATCAAGGCACTGCAATTAATTCTGAGTTTATCGATACTGGTTGTAGTACATGAGTTCGGCCATTTCCTTTTTGCCCGGATTTTCAAGATAAGAGTAGAAAAATTTTATCTTTTCTTCAACCCGTGGTTTTCCCTGTTTAAGTTTAAACCTAAAAACAGCGAAACCGAATACGGCATAGGCTGGCTCCCTCTTGGCGGCTATGTGAAAATATCGGGAATGATAGACGAATCGATGGATAAAGAGCAAATGGCTCAGCCGCCTCAACCATGGGAATTCCGCTCCAAACCGGCATGGCAACGCCTGTTGGTGATGGTAGGAGGTGTATTGTTCAACTTTATTCTTGCTATTTTCATTTTTGCAATGATGCTGTTTGCATGGGGCGACAGCTATATACCGTTCAAAGCCGTAAAAACGGGTATGGAATTCCCTGCCGTGGCCAAAGAAGCCGGATTTCAGGACAAGGATATTCTCATCAGCGCCGATGGTGAAGAACTTGCACATCGTGGAGGAATCGTTTACATGAACACTGTTATGCGCTTTATCGATGCCAAAGAAGTCGTAGTAGAACGCGATGGCAAAGAGGTAACGATAACCCTTCCCGAGGATTTTGCGGATAAAGCGATTGCAGACAAAGAAGTTCCTCCTTATTCGTTTTGGGTATCGCCCGTTGTAGATTCGGTTATTGCAAACAGCGGCGCCGGCAAAATAGGATTGACAAAAGGAGATAGTATCGTTGCAGTGAATAACGTTGCTGTAAAATCGAACGGCCAAGCTATACGTGAATTCAAAAAAGCCAATAAAGACTCGCTTGTCCAGGTATCATTCTATAGAGATACAACGCTGATAACGACTGCTGCAAAGCTGGATAGCACCGGGGCATTGGGTTATTATCCTAAACTTGATCTGGCTTCGTTAATAAAAAAAGACGAATACGGATTCTTTGCCTCACTGCCTGCCGGAGCTGCTTTGGGAGTAAACACCTTGAAAGGTTATGTAGCACAGGCGCGCTTTGTATTCAGCAAGCAAGGAGTTAAGCAATTAAGCGGATTTGCCGGAATCGGGAACATGTTCCCTCCCGTTTGGGACTGGCATGCATTCTGGGCTATGACGGCTTTCCTGTCCATCATTCTGGCATTTATGAACATTCTGCCTATTCCTGCATTGGACGGAGGTCACATCATGTTCCTGCTCTACGAGGTCATTACCAGGCGGCAACCGGGTATGAAATTTATGGAATATGCGCAGATAGCAGGCATGTTGTTTATACTGCTCTTGCTCATCGTAGCCAACGGAAACGATATACTAAGGATATTTTTTAAATGAAAAATTAAAAATTAAAAATTAAGAATTAAGAATTAAGAATTAAGAATTAAGAATGAAAAAATTAAGAATGAAGAATGAAGAATGAAGAATTTTCAGTTATAAGATACGAGATACAAGATACTAGATTTTTAATTTTTAATTCTTAATTCTTAATTCTTAATTCTTAATTCTTCACTACTTATTATAATTATGACAGTAACGGAACTTATAAATAAAAATGATAAAACAGCTTTTTCTTTCGAGATTTTGCCTCCGTTGAAAGGCAACAATATAGAAAAAGTTTACAATATAATCGACAAGCTGATCGAGTTTGATCCGCAGTACATCAACATAACCACGCATCACAGCGAGTATCTCGACCAAGCTATGCCCGACGGCACTACCAAAAGGGTAAACATCCGCAAACGTCCCGGATCGGTAGCTATTGCAGCCGCCATTCAGCACAAATACGGAGTAACAGCCATACCGCATATGATCTGCAAGGGATTTTCGAGAGAGGAATCCGAATATGCCCTGATCGA
>JAISES010000454.1 GCA_031263965.1 Prevotella sp.
AAATGTATATAGCTGTCATTTATAGCAAATTAACCACGGAGTTTCTCAGAGTAAAAAAATCACGGAGTACACAGAGTAACTCCGTGAAAATAAACTCTGTGTGGCTCCGTGGTTAAGAATATATACCGTGAATGCCTGTAAACCAATATGATAATACTCTATTAAATATAAACTCTAATGTAACACCTCAGTGTAACAAAAAAGATATGAAATAAAAACTTGATAAAATAAACAAAATTTATGGATAAGGTTATCAAATTAGACATTAGTAAAACTTTAGGCTTTATAAATCAGAACGATGTAAATAATCAGGCTGCACTTGCGAAGAGATGTAACGAAGCATTGCACGATGGTTCAGGAAAGGGAAACGATTTCCTGGGGTGGCTAAACCTTCCGTCTTCCATCACCGATGCTCAGCTTAAAGATATAGAAGATACGGCAAAAGCATTGAGGGCAAAATGTGAGGTAATCGTACTTGTCGGAATCGGCGGCAGTTATCTCGGCTCGAAAGCTGTAATAGATTCTTTGTCAAATTATTTCGACTGGTTGCAGCACGACCGTAAAAATCCGGTTATCCTGTATGCCGGAAACAATATAGGCGAAGATTATCTGGTAGAATTGCTTGCTTACCTGAAAGGAAAATCTTTCGGTATCATCAATATATCCAAATCGGGAACAACTACCGAGCCTGCTTTAGCCTTCCGTATTTTGAAAGCTGAATTGGAAAAATCGGTTGGCAAAGACGAAGCCAGGCACCGTATCGTAGCCATTACCGATGCTGCCCGCGGAGCATTGTTTACGCTGGCCACGAAGGAAGGTTATAAGAAATATATAATTCCTGACAATGTAGGAGGCCGGTACTCCGTATTGACTCCGGTGGGGTTGCTTCCCATTGCTTTGGCAGGGATAGATATTCGTCAGTTGGTGGCAGGCGCGGCATATATGGAAAAAGAGACAGCACCGTCTGTTCCATTCGAAAAAAATATTGCGGAAATATATGCCGTTACACGTAATGAATTGTATAAGAAAGGCAAAAAGATAGAAATCCTTGCCAACTTCAATCCTAAGCTGCACTATATCGCCGAATGGTGGAAGCAACTTTATGGCGAAAGCGAAGGTAAAGAGCATAAAGGCATATTCAATGCTTCTGTTGATTTTACGGCTGATCTTCACTCTATGGGACAATGGATACAGGAAGGCGAACGTTCGATTTTCGAAACGGTTATTTCTGTAAAGAATCCAAATGAAACACTGGCAGTTCCTACCGATGAGGAAAATCTCGACGGATTGAATTTCCTTGCCGGAAAACGTATCGACTTCGTTAACAAAATGGCGGAACTGGGTACTCAGATGGCTCACATAGACGGCGGCGTGCCGAATATCAAGGTAGAACTGCCTGAGCTTGATGCTTATAGTATTGGTCAGTTGCTTTACTTCTTCGAAAAGGCCTGCGGTATCAGCGGTTATATTCTGGGCGTGAATCCATTCGACCAGCCGGGAGTTGAAGCATACAAGAAAAATATGTTTGCTCTTCTTGATAAACCTGGTTTTGAAAAAGAAAGTGAAGAAATTAAGAAAAGAATATAAAGCACCCCTCCAACCTCCCCGAAAGGGGAGGCTTTAGAGGAAGTCTTTGAACAAAAATGGTGAACGATATAAATGAAGAGAAGCCGTTGCTTTGCGTAACTCCCTCTCTATCGGAGAGGGTTGGGGAGAGGTGCCACTTCCTCGGTATGACTATGGATGAACTCTATGGTGTGACCGGAGAGTGTGGTCTGCCCAGGTTTGCAGCCGGGCAGATTGCCGATTGGGTGTATAAAAAGCGGGTATCGTCTATCGATGAAATGACGAATATTTCTGTTGCCAACAGAGCTTTGTTGTCAGAGAAGTACGATGTGGGCCGGTATGACCCCCTGGAGTTTCAGCAGTCTGTAGATGGAACCGTGAAATATTTATTCAAAACGGAGAAAGAAAAGCTGATAGAATCCGTCATGATACCCGAAGACGACAGGACCACGCTTTGCGTATCTTCTCAGGTTGGCTGTAAAATGAATTGCCTGTTTTGTATGACGGGAAAACAAGGTTTTAACGGAAATTTGACAGCTAACGAAATATTGAATCAGCTTTACTCAGTTCGTGAGGTTGAAAGTCTGACCAATGTTGTCTTTATGGGAATGGGCGAACCTTTGGATAACTACGAAGAAGTGAAAAAAGCGCTCGAAATAATGACTGCCGGCTATGGCATGGCATGGAGTCCCAAGCGCATAACTGTATCTACAACGGGAGTAACTCCAAAGTTGAAACGGTTTTTAGATGAAAGCAATGCTCATCTGGCAATCAGTATCCATAGCCCCGGAAAAGATCAGCGGTTATCTATCATGCCTGTTGAAAAAGCTTTTCCTATACAAGATGTAGTAGACTTGCTCAGGGAATATGACTGGACAAAGCAACGGCGATTGTCCTTCGAATATATAATGTTTGACAATTTCAACGACTCTCTGATATATGCCAAAGAGTTGGCCCGGATGTTGAAGGGTTTGTCTTGCAGGGTAAACCTGATACGGTTTCATGCTATTCCGGACGTAAACCTGAAACCGTCTACCAAAGAGAAGATGGACGCTTTTCGCGACTATCTGGCATCCAAAGGGATGACAAGTACAATACGCGCATCGCGGGGTGAGGATATTTTTGCGGCATGCGGCATGCTATCGGCAAAACAAAGCTCCGGCTCCCTGAATTTTCCGGAGGGGGACTTGTAAACAGATGGAAAGAGAAAAATAATTCAGTTGCGCATTACAGTTCCCGTAACTTTTAACTTGTAACCCGTAACTCGTAACTCGTAACTCGTAACCCGTAACTAAATATATATGATAAGAGTAGGAATAACACAAGGTGATATAAACGGCATCGGATACGAAGTTATCCTGAAAACATTTGCCGATATACGTATGGCAGAGATATGCATCCCTGTTATATATGGTTCGGCTAAAGTTGCAGCTTATCACCGCAAAGCGATGGAATTGCAACCGGTGCCTTTCAATCAGATAAATAATGCAAAAGATGCTTCTGTCAACAAGGTGAACATCATTAATTGCATCAATGAAGAAACCAAGGTTGAACTGGGACAATCTACATCTGTTGCAGGAGAAGCAGCATATAAATCTCTCGAAAGAGCTGTAGCGGATTTGAAAAACGGGTTGATAGATGTGCTGGTAACGGCTCCTATCAACAAACATAATATCCAGCGTGAAGACTTTCAGTTCCCTGGCCATACCGAGTATCTGGAAGAACGTTTCGGAACACATGGCGAAAAAAGCCTGATGATGCTCGTCAAAGATTCGCTCAGGGTAGCTCTGGTAACGGGACATGTGGCTCTAGCCGATGTGCCGAAATCAATAAGCAAAGAAAAAATAACAGATGTCGCTATACGGTTTGAAACCAGCCTGAAACGCGATTTCAGAATAGGTAAGCCGCGCATTGCTGTTTTGTCATTAAACCCGCATGCAGGGGAGAACGGCCTCTTGGGTTCGGAGGAAAACGATATAATTATTCCTGCCGTAAAAGAATTGCAGGATAAAAAGATCCTTTGCTTCGGCCCTTATGCCGCAGACGGATTTTTCGGGTCAGGCGAGTTTTCCGGCTTCGATGGAATATTGGCTATGTATCACGATCAGGGCTTGGCTCCATTCAAAACATTGGCAATGGAAGACGGGGTGAATTTTACGGCAGGACTGCCTGTTGTACGCACTTCTCCGGCGCATGGTACGGCCTACGGTATAGCCGGTCAGAACAAAGCCTCTGAAGAATCGTTTCGTCAGGCGGTTTATATGGCAATAGATACTTTTTCGAACAGAGTGGAGTATGATAAAGCGTACGCCAATCCGTTGAGGAAGTTGTATGTTGAAAGAGGAGGAGATAACGAAGTTTTAGACTTGACTAAAGAAGAGTAATATTCTTATAATAAACATTATATAGAATAAATGTATATAGCTGTCATTTATAGTAAATTAACCACGGAGTTTCACAGAGTAAAAAAATCACGGAGTACACAGTGTAACTCCGTGAAAATAAACTCTGTGTGACTCCGTGGTTAAAAACATATACTATTAATGTCTGTAAACCAATATGATAATGCTCTATTAAATA
>JAISES010000455.1 GCA_031263965.1 Prevotella sp.
TGCCGAAATGATCAAGTATGCAGCCAATGCCATGCTTGCCACACGTATCAGCTTTATGAATGATATAGCCAATCTGTGCGAGATTGTAGGTGCAGATGTAACCATGGTTCGCAAAGGGATAGGCTCAGATGCCCGTATTGGCTCCAAATTCTTGTATTCAGGCTGTGGATATGGAGGCAGTTGCTTTCCTAAAGATGTGAAGGCGATCATCAAAACGGCAAAAGACCTGGGTTACAGGATGGAGATTCTCGAAGCTGTGGAGAATGTAAATGAACGCCAGAAAAATATCCTTTTCGAAAAACTGATGAAATATTATAATGGCGATATCAAAGGAAAAACAATCGCCGTATGGGGATTAGCCTTTAAACCGAAAACCGATGATATGCGCGAGGCTCCATCGCTGGTACTGATAGACAAGATAATCGGAGCCGGAGCTAAAGTAAGAGCTTATGATCCGGTAGCGATGCAAGAAGCTAAAAATCACCATTTGGGGGATAGTGTTGTATATGCAAAAGATATTTACGATGCCACCCTCGATGCGGATGCTATCCTGATGGTAACGGAATGGAATGAATTTCGCCTGCCTACATGGGATGTAATAAAGAGAACGATGAAAAAGCCTGTTGTGTTTGACGGCAGGAATATATACAACAAACAGGATATGAGCGATTCCGGTTTCGATTATTTCGGAATAGGAATTTAATATCTGCCGCTTTATATGCGCATATATGATTACAGTAGAAGGTATTACCAAAAGTTTTGGAACACTTAAAGTACTGAAAGGGATAGACCTTCATGTAGGAAAAGGTGAAATTATATCCATCGTTGGAGCCAGCGGCGCAGGAAAAACAACCCTCCTCCAAATAATGGGAACATTAGATAAACCGGATAGCGGTACGATCGTAATAAATGGCCGGAAACTTAGTAAATTAAACGATAGCCGTTTGTCCGGTTTCAGAAATAAAAATATAGGATTTGTTTTTCAGTTTCATCAGCTTTTGCCCGAGTTCACAGCTTTGGAAAATGTGATGATGCCCGCTCTGATCGGCAAAATGAAAGAAACTCAAGCCAAAAAGAGAGCTAAGGAATTACTCGACATGCTGGGATTGCCGGAGAGGGTGGAGCATAAACCGAACGAGCTCTCGGGGGGAGAGAAACAACGTGTAGCCGTAGCCCGCGCCCTGATAAATGATCCGGCTATAATCCTTGCCGATGAACCGTCCGGAAGTTTAGATACGGAAAATAAAGCCGAACTTCATCAGTTATTTTTCAAATTGCGCGATACCTTGGGCCAAACTTTTGTAATTGTAACGCATGACGAACATCTGGCTTCAATAACCGACCGTACAGTACATATGAAAGACGGTCAAATTATAGATCATCAACCTGTAGCGTTTTAATTATGGATTCATCTTCTGATAAGCGGCTTTATCAGATAGCCCTTACTATGATTGCCGGAGTAGGGGATATTACTGCCCGTAATATTCTGCAAGCCGTTGGAGACGAAGAAAGAATATTCAAGTCCGGCAAAAAAGACCTTCTCCACAAAACCAATCTGCCTGCAAAAATTATAGAAGAAATACTTGATCCTGCGATCCTGGAAAGAGCTGCCGAAGAACTTGAATTTGTAGAAAAGAATAGCCTGAAACTCTATTTTATTAGTGATAAGGATTATCCGGGCAGATTAAGGGAATGTGCCGATGCTCCCGTACTATTTTACTTCAAAGGGGATACCGGCTTCAATGCAAAGAAAATTATAAGCATTGTAGGAACCCGCAAATCCACCCCCTATGGTAATTCTTTCTGTGATACGTTTCTACAAGATATATCGGCAATAGCGCCTGATACATTAATCGTGAGCGGACTTGCTTACGGCATAGATATTCAGGCGCATCGCGCGGCATTGAAGCACAATCTGCCTACAGTGGGAGTGCTTGCTCACGGGCTGGATATTATATATCCGTCCGCTCACAGGCAAACTGCTGTCGAGATGGTGCATCATGGCGGCGTTTTATCTGAGTTCCGGAGCAAAACCGAGCCTGACCGTTTCAATTTTGTAAGGCGTAACCGTATTGTGGCAGGGATATGCGATGCCGTTATAGTCGTAGAATCGGATGAAAAAGGAGGCTCGCTGATTACGGCCGAAATAGCAAACTCGTATTGTAAAGACGTTTTTGCCGTACCGGGTAAGATGACTGATAAATATTCGCGTGGATGCAACAAACTGATAGCATCGCATAGGGCAGACTTGTTTCAATCGACAGGATATTTCCTGCAACAAATGGGTTGGGACGAGCAATCTAAGAAAAAGAAACCGCGGCAACAACAGCTCTTTGTAATTCTATCCGATGATGAACAGGCTATTGTGGATAAACTCTCTGCGCAAGATTCATTACATATCGACCTGTTAGCCCGCGACCTGAATCTTCCTGCATACCGGTTATTCTCTCTTTTGCTCGATATGGAGATGAAAGGCATTATAAAAAATATGCCGGGCAATATGTATGCCCTGGCATAATATTCCGATAATATGCGGTATCCGTTAGCCTTGGCTTAAGAAACAGTTTTATTTAGCCAATTGTTTTATAACATCCATCACTTCGCCTCCTATATCTTCGGCCTCTTTCATCGTATGGGCCTCCGAATAAACACGGATGATGGGTTCGGTATTCGATTTGCGAAGGTGTACCCATTTGTCGGGGAAATCTATTTTTACACCATCTATATCCGTTACATCGTACCGGTTATACTTTTCTTTTACTGCGCTAAGTATAGCATCGACATCTATGCTTGGTGTTAATTCTACTTTCTGCTTAGCAATAAAATACTGAGGATATGAAGCCCGTATTTCGCTTACCTTTTTTCTTTCGAAAGCTAAATGAGACAGGAATAAGGCAATCCCGACCAAAGCATCGCGCCCGTAATGGCTGGCAGGGTAAATGATGCCTCCATTGCCTTCTCCACCTATAACAGCTCCTACAGCTTTCATCTTTGTTGTTACATTCACTTCTCCTACGGCTGATGCATAATATCCGCATCCGTATTTGCGGGTTATATCGCGTAAAGCACGGCTCGAACTCAGGTTGGAAACCGTATTGCCCGGAGTATGTTTAAGTATATAATCGGCAACAGCTACAAGTGTATATTCTTCGCCGAACATTTCCCCGTTTTCGCATATGATAGCCAGACGGTCGACGTCAGGGTCTACTACAAAACCGACGTCAGATGCCGTGGTTTTCATCATTGCAGAGATGTCAGCCAAGTGTTCGGGAAGTGGTTCCGGATTGTGAGGAAATTCTCCGTCAGGAGTACAGTAAAGTTCATTGATTTTGTTTACACCCAAAGCTTTCAGCAGCTTAGGTATAACAATTCCCCCTACGGAATTCACACAATCTATAGATACTTCAAAACCGGCAGTTTTTATAGCTTCCACATCTACCAGGGAAAGATTAAGGACTGCTTGTATATGTGCATCTGTATAATCTTTTTCCGAAACTTTTCCTATGTGATCGACTTGTGCAAAATTGAATTTTTCGGATTCGGCGATTTGCAATACAATCTCGCCTTCTTTTGCATTCAGGAACTCGCCATTTTCATTTAGTAGCTTCAAGGCATTCCACTGTCTTGGGTTGTGGCTTGCTGTAAGTATAATCCCTCCGCAAGCTTGTTCCATCGTAACGGCTAATTCGGTAGTAGGAGTGGTTGCCAGGCCAATGTTGACCACATCAAAGCCCATTCCCATAAGAGTGCCGATAACGACCTGTTCCATCATTTTACCCGAAATACGCGCATCGCGCCCCACTACGATGGTGTTCGATCCGTTTTTTACGGTTTCTCTGATAAAAGCGGCATATGCCGATACAAATTTTACCGTATCCAAAGGGTTTAATCCTTCACCTACTTTCCCTCCAACCGTTCCTCTGATACCGGATATTGATTTAATTAAGGCCATTTAATTCGTATTTTTAGTTTATTTTGTATATTTCAGACGTCCGAATAATATTGGTTCATATCTGTAATATTGTTGATCGTACGAACCGTTTGCAAATGGGACGAGTATACTGACTTCCGCTTTATCTCCAAGGTTAAAATCGAGGGGACGGGCACAGCCCGGAGACAGGAACATATACATGTAGTAGCCTCCAAGGCTACTATAGTCTGAAGAAATATATGACCCTGAATTTCCATACGTGAAATTCATAGCTGCAAATTCGTCATTATTCGGTCTGTCGTTAGAATATATGGAATCCGGTGCAGACATAAAAAAGCGTGTATCATAAAATCGCATATACACCTTATCCCCCTTTTTTATTTTGTCTTTGTTTCCCGAGTCGATTACATGGATATATATCCCGGTATCAGTATCCTTAAAATACTCCTTATCCGCAAACACCCGACTGGCAGGGTAATCACTTCGTATTATAAATCCTTGTTCTTTAATATACTGTTTAATTGCCTTTTCTTCTTTTTCCAGCTTGTCGGCATATGAATCTTTACTGCAAGCGGCGAATATAATAGCTAAACCCATAAAGGCAGATATAACGCTTATAACCTTTTTCATTATTTTAATTGTTTAGTGTTTTGTTATTCTTCTTTAGTAACTCTGAAAACTCAGGCGTGGCCAAGCCTTTTTCAAATATGGCTATTGCTTCTTCCATTGTACCGTAAAATTCACCGCCGGCTGCATTCAAATGCCCTCCGCCATTGTAGCATTGTGATGCGAATTTATTGCTGGGGAAGTCTCCTTGCGAACGAAACGAAATTTTTATAAAATCATTGTCTTCCCTGATAAAAACAGCAAAAATAATTCCCTTTATATTCAATGGGAGGTTTGCAAAGCCTTCGGTATCTCCCTTTTTTACGTTATATTTACTTTGTTCCTCCTTGGTGAGCCAAACAAGCGCTGTATTGTATTCGTGATATATCTTCATCTTTTCGGACAATGTATATCCCAACATCCTGAACCGGTCTTCTGTATAGTTGTGGTATACATTCGAATATATCCGGTCTTTG
Organism: Prevotella sp.; assembly: GCA_031263965.1. Lineage (GTDB taxonomy): Bacteria > Bacteroidota > Bacteroidia > Bacteroidales > Dysgonomonadaceae > Dysgonomonas. Next base: position 5,014 of record JAISES010000455.1, read on the forward strand.
TTTATTCCTTTTTTCAGCAATTCTCCTATGATGTAATATATTTCGATGTTGTTCGAATTATAAGTAAATCCGCCGGTGTCGGTCATCATGCCTGTATACAATGCGGTGGCAGTTTCGTAACTCATAGCTTCGAAATCACCCATACGGCATATCAGACGGAAAATCAATTCGCTTGTCGATGAAATTTCAGGATGGGAAATTGTTACATCGCAAAAGCCGGATGGATCCGGATGATGATCTACCAATATCTTTTTCCCTTTGGCGGCTTCAACCAGCGGCCCTAAGTGTAAAGCCCGCTTCGGGATGTTGAAATCAAGACAGAATATAAGTTCGGCCCGCTCTATTAACTTTTCGGCGAATCCGGGTTGTCTTTCATAATTCAGGATGTCTTTAGAGCCGGGTATCCATTTCAAAAAATCAGGAAACGAATTGGGAACGATTATATTTACATCATTGCCTGATCCCATCAGGTAATGATATAGTCCTAAGGATGAACCTATAGCATCTCCATCGGGTGAAACATGTGTTATAATTACAATTTTATCGTACTTGTCGAGTAGTTCTTCTACTTCCGTTATTTTCCGGCTTGCTATTATTTTAGATATCATTTATTTGCTTACCCTGTTTTTAATGCTGATTCATGCAGCGACAAAAATACTAAAATTTCAAACTATATGCACCATTTTCAACTACATCATGACAAGGAATACCTAATTTTTGACATTCTTTAGATATTCTTTTTCTTGCATTAGCTGATAGAGACCCTTCTATAATAACGTTTTTAATAGTCAAATGTTGATTTAAGCTATACAAAGATAAGCTATTATCCCTTGTCAGTATCAGGTGATTTATATTTAGTTTTATGTCTGAATCTTTATTATACCATAGATTGGCGGATAAAATCAGTATTTTTTTATCATTGAAAGTAATCGCTTTATATTTATCAATATCTTCGGATTTAACAATTTCTCCGTGAAATTTTATTTCAGAGCTTTGTCTTCGGTTATATACAACCAGGCCGTCTGTTTTTTCGTTCAGATTCATATAAATATGAGAGGTGAATAGCAACAGTATAGCTGTTAATGAAATTGATAGCGCCTTTGTTTTTTTATAAATCATAAAAATCAGAATACCAACGATAATAGTGAATATCAAGGTCAGATCGGAAAGGGATATTTTCACATTATCTATCGAGGCAAAAGGCAGATTCTCGAAAAAACGGATAATAGAAGTCATAGCATGGACTAGCATGTGTAACGCCTTGACCGGAAGATAGAATAGATAATCGCTCCAGCCGGACACGATCAGACTCACGCCCTTGGCTACAATGATGCCTCCGACCGAATAGGTGATAAATGTAACTAACGGGACGATAAGGAGATTCGTAACGAAAAAATAAGTAGGGAATGTACCGAAATAATACAGGCAAACAGGGAATGTGGCTAATTGCGCCACAAGGGATAAAGTAAACATTTGCCAGATATATTTTGCGTACTTGTTTTTCGTTTTTAGTAATGGCAGTACTTTCGGATGTAGATAAAGTATGGCTAAGACGGATATAAAGCTTAGCTGGAATCCGATGTCAAACAGGGAAAACGGACTTATCAGCAACATAAAGAATGCTGCTATAAACAGGGCATGCATGGAATAGCTTTTCTTTCCGGAAATTTCTGCCATACAAAAGACTGTGAGCATGCCGCCGGCTCTTAGTACCGACGGCGGCAATCCCGTGATGAAGGCATAAGACCAAAGCAATATAATAATTATAACAGGCTTTAACCTGTAGTATTTAGAGCCTTTGCGAATGAATCCGAGTAAGAAACTCATCATCATGTAGATAATTCCAACGTGTAACCCGCTGACTGAAAGCACATGTACGGTTCCGGTAGTTCTGAATCCCTGTTTTAACTCCTCCGTAAGCTCGTCCTGATAACCTAAAGTAAGTGCCGACAGTATTGTATACTCAGTTTCGTTGAACCCTAGCGATTTGTAAAAATCCATTATTTGTTGCCGGCACCGCAGGGCTTTGTATTTGAGCGAAGAAGAGATTTTCCCTGTTGTTTTCCACGAATCGGAGGTTACATAGGCAGAACCCGAAAATCCTTGATTATACATGTAGCGGACATAATCGAAATCATCGGGATTTCCCATATTCCGGAATGGTTGTATTTTTGCCTGAAACAGAAACTCATCGCCCGGCAGTAATTTGTCTTTGCATAAAGAATCCCGCTGGAAATAGCACACTATTTGTTTCTCTTCCTGCGGCAGATAAACACGGTATGCTGTGCTTTTCGGCTTTTCCTGCGGGGTATCGGCGACTACTCCAAGATATATTTTAGTGTCTCCGGAAAATGTATATTCAGATTTACCTTGTTTAATAAATGTCGTTGCCATACCTATTCCTGATAGGCATAGAATCACTCCGGCGCCGAAAAGCCAACGCCAGTTGAACTGTTTATCTTTAGGTATCAGGTATGAAATAAGCATAGCTGTTGCTCCTGCCGGTAGGAGAGCTATGATCAAATATTGTATTTGAAAGAAATATCGCACTAAAATTCCGGCTATAAGCGGAATGAGCAGGAATAGAAATGGTACTTTAGATAACGGATTTTTCATTCCATATAACTCCGCTTACACGATACTTTTCAATTTATGTATCATCTCGGCAGGCTTAGGGTCGGCAAACACGGCATTGCCTGCTACCAGTACATCTGCTCCGGCGCCGATCAATTGTTTTCCTGTCTCAAGATTAACGCCCCCGTCTACTTCTATGAGCGTGTTCAGGTTGCGTTTTAATATCATTTCTTTCAGTTTCGAAACTTTAGAGAGGGAATGTCCGATGAATTTTTGCCCTCCAAATCCCGGATTGACGGACATCAGCAGTACCATATCCACATCTTGCAGAATATCTTCCAACAATGATACCGGGGTGTGCGGATTAAGCGTTACCCCTGCTTTCATGCCGGCATCGTGTATTGCGGCGACTGTGCGATGCAAGTGTACGCAGGCCTCATAATGGACATTCATCATATATGCGCCTGCATCTCTGACCTGAGAGATGTATTTATCCGGATTGACAATCATCAAATGTACATCCAGCGGCTTTTTAGCAATTTTACTTATCTGTTTTATTATCGGAAATCCAAAAGATATATTGGGTACGAAACTTCCGTCCATAACATCACAATGAAACCAGTCGGCTTCGCTGTTATTTACCATTTCTATATCTCTCTGAAGGTCCAGGAAATCGGCGGATAGTAATGATGGCGCTATTTTATGTTGCATTGTCGTTCTATTTTGATTTTATATGCGTAAAAGTACTAAAAGGGAAAGGTTTAAAAAATTTTTTTGCCATCTTTGTAATGTTACAAAGACTAATAAAACAGATAAAATAGAGACTAATGGCTAAGAAAGATGGTTTGTTTAAAGGTTTTACACCGGATACATTCCGGTTTTTTAATGATCTGAAGGAAAATAACTATAAAGAGTGGTTCGATACGCATAAGCATATATACGAGAAGGAGTTATTAGAACCGTTGAAAGCCCTGGTTGCTACCCTGTCGCCTGCTATGTATAATATAGATCCGGCTTTCGAGTTGCGCCCTCATCGCTGTTTGTCCAGAATTTATCGTGACATTCGTTTTTCGAAGAATAAAGATCCATATAAGAATTTCATGTGGCTGGCTTTTCAGATTCCGGTGACGAATGAAGCATGGAAAGATTACCCCGGATACTTTATGGAGATAAACGGGGAAGAGTATACACTTGGATTAGGGCTTTTTCAGCCGAAGAAAAAAGTAATGGATACGTACCGGTCTGAAATTGCATTCGATGCCGGAGAATTCCAAAGGGTTACGCAGGAGACCGTTTTGAACAGAGGCTATGTTGTCGATGGCGAGAAATATAAACGCCCCATACCGAATGAGTTACCTGAATATTTCCAGCAATGGATACAACGCAAAGGTGTTTGGGTAAGTAAAACAAGACCGATAGGAGATGAATTATTCTCGGCCGGTTTTGCCGAAATGATGAAAGAAGATTTTACTGCGATGGAATGGCTCTACAACTTCCTGAAAGAATGTGTTATAAACTAATTGTTTGCATAAGCAGGATTTATCGATCCTGCTTCTTTATTATAATAAAGGAATAGAACCGATCCTAAAATACCCATAAAAAAATTGCTAAGAAGTTTTTTTCAAATCCTAAAATAATCTTTTTCGATAAAATTCAAACAGTTTCTTAATATTCCAATATTTTTATACTAAATTCGCACACTTATAATATTTGTGTGCATTTTTATAGATGGCTATAAACAAAACCAGAAATATACTGATCGACGTTGCCCGTCAGCTATTTGCAAAACTGGGAGTAGAAAACACGACCATGAACGATATAGCTGTCGCTTCACATAAAGGGCGCAGAACATTGTATACATATTTCAACAATAAAAACGAGGTATATCAGGCAGTACTTGAAACCGAACTCGACCAGATGTACCATGCACTGCAAACCGTAGCCAACAAGAAACTTCAGGCAGATGAAAAACTACTACTGTTTTTCTATACCCGGTTTGATGCAATAAAGAATGCCGTAGCAAGAAACGGAACATTGAAAGCTGACTTCTTCAGGGATATATGGCGGGTACAGAATGTTCGCAAGTCATTCGATTTGAAAGAGATACAAGTATTAAGAGATATTCTAGACAAAGGTGTGGAGGAAGGTATATTCGAGATGCCCGACACACAGGCTACCGCCGAAATCCTGCATCATGCATTAAAGGGACTGGAAGTACCTTACATAAGGGGGCAAATCAGGGCCGAAAGCCTGAAAACAGAATCGCAGAGGGAGAACATAGCTTATCTGATCTTCGAAGGAATCAAAAAGAAAAAAATAGTAAACTGAATAATTTATACTTTGAATTAAGAAACGAAGCATGATTTTTGTCAAATCACCAAAATCCATAATAATAAAAATCATGCGGGTTCCATATAGCAACTAAAATCAAAATTATTATCATATGAAAATGAGCATGAATTTAAAAATTTTCCAAAACCAATGATAATTTTGTCATGCGAATTTCCATACAACCTTTAAAAACAAAATTATCATATGAAATTACTGGAAGGTAAAACCGCTATTATTACAGGAGCTGCCCGTGGTATCGGCAAAGCCATTGCCCTTAAATTTGCAGAACATGGAGCAAATATTGCATTCACAGATTTGGCTATCGATGACAATGCAAAAGCAACAGAAGCCGAAATCGCTAAATTCGGGGTTAAAGCTAAAGGATATGCTTCCAATGCTGCAAACTTCGATGATACACACAAAGTAGTGGAAGAAATTGTAAAAGATTTCGGACGGGTGGATATCCTTATCAACAATGCCGGCATCACACGTGATGGACTGATGATGCGCATGAGTGAACAGCAATGGGATATGGTGATCAATATCAACCTGAAATCGGCTTTTAACTTCATCCATGCCCTTACTCCGGTATTTATGAAGCAAAAGAGCGGAAATATCATCAATATGAGTTCTGTCGTAGGGCTTAACGGTAATGCAG
>JAISES010000456.1 GCA_031263965.1 Prevotella sp.
TTAACTTTTCTTCTTGAATAGCTTTCATATGACACTAATTGTTAATTAATTATGAACACAAAAATACGATTATTTGACACAAAAATATTACATGCGTTTGATCACCCTACCTGAAAGGGTGGGTGTCGTTGATACTGTCATTTATACACAGGGCGTTGCCCTGGGCTGATAGATATAAGGCTTTCAGCCTTAGCTTAATGACATTGCGGATCGGCTATCCGGTACAGCCTTGACTTTCTCTTTCTCGTCATTGCGAGGGTTTATCCGAAGCAATCCAGTTACTTCTTTCCGGATTGCTTCACCTTTGGCTCCACTTTGCTCTGCCGATGTTCTAGGCTCGCAATGACGAGGTAAATAGAACTATAATATGCGGTTTTTCATGGATTTGTTTGACCCTGCGTAATATCAGATCTTAGAAACTGTTTGAATTTTATCGAAAAATATTATTATAGGATTAGAAAAAAAATCTGCTATAAAATTCAAACAGTTTCTAAAAGAAAAAAAAAGCTGAAAACAATATTTTCAGCTTTTTAATTTTCTTTCTATTTCTGCTATTTCTTCCCTGAATGTTTTATCAACCTCCATCTGCTCTTTTACTATTTTGCAGGCATGCAATACCGTAGCATGATTCTTCTTGCCTATCAGCGAGCCGATCTGGGCCAAAGACATTTCCGTATATGCCTTGGATAAATACATCGTAATCTGCCTTGCCTGAACTATCTGGCGCTTGCGGGAAGCTGTATGTATCAGTTCGTTCTTAATATTGTAGAAATCACAAACAATAGATTGAATTGTATTTACCGTGATTTTTTTTGCTTCTATTTTCTTTATGGCCTGGCTTATTACACGACGAGCCAAAGGCAGATCTATCTCTTTGTTGTAAACCAGGGAGTGGGCCATTATGGATACGATTATCCCTTCCAGGTCACGGGCGTTGTCGGTTACATTTTCTGCAATATAATCTACCACATCTTCGGGGATTGTCAACCCGTCATGAAGGATCTTATTCTGAAGGATCTTTAATCTCAGGGCTTTATCCGGATTTTCTATTTTGGTAGTTAACCCCCATCTGAAACGCGTAAGCAATCTTTCTTCTACACCTTGCAGTTCAGACGGCGCCTTATCTGAAGTTAAGATCAGTTGTTTATTGTTTTGATGCAGATGATTGAAGATATGGAATAACGTATTTTGAGTTTTTTCTATTCCTGCAAGTTCATGTATGTCATCTATAATGAGGACATCGATACCCTGGTAAAAATTGATAAAATCATTTGTCGTATTATAACGTCCGGCTTCTGCATACTGGATCTTGAATAAATGAGCCGATACATATAGCACCCGTTTGTCGGGAAAAAGCTCTTTGATACAGTTGCCTACAGCATGGCAAAGATGTGTTTTGCCTACTCCGGATGTCCCATGTACAAATAATGGATTGAACGCCGTTTTCCCCGGGTTCTGGCAGATAGCATCTCCTGCCGTGCGGGACAATTTGTTGCTTTCCCCTTCAAAGAAATTGTCAAAGGTATATTTATGGTTCAATTGTGAATCGAAGTCATCCGCGACAACCTTTTGAAACGGGTTCGGTATTTTGTTTATGTTCTTGTTCGTGAACTTGTCGGAAGCCGTGGATTTTGCATTTCCCCGATAATCAACTAATGTATTAGAGGTGTTTTCTATCAGTATGCGATACTGCAATATCGTATCATTTCCAATTTCCCTGTGCAGAGTTGCTTTCAGCAAATCCACAAACTTGTCTTCCAGATACTCGTAAAAGAATTGGCTGGGAACCTGTATTGTAAAAATCTTATTATCATAAGATAGAGGCACAATTGGTAAAAACCACGTTTTAAAAGCAGCCTCGGATACATTGTCCTGAAATACCTTTAAGCAGTTAGCCCATAATCCATGAGTCGAAGAAGATTCCATTTAAATATAAAGAAAAATGATTTATGATAACAGCAATTTTATTAATTTGTACCCTTGCTGTTTTGTAATGTAAATTTCAGAATAAATTTCAAAATAAAAAAGGGGGGGCAAATTTGCTTATCTGATAAAAGAAATATTTTGCTTAAAATCAGCTAGTTACGCGTATCTCTTGTGTAATCCTCTTTTTTACCATGAGAGTATTTGATATACAGCGTATTATGTATTTAATCGGTCTTTAACCGAATTTTAACAATCATTCTCAAAGGTGTTGATGTTACACTTTTATAAAAAATGAATATTTTTTACTATTTAGAATCATTATAAATAACAGCGTCAAAAAACTTTAACATTTATATAGCGTGACGGATTTTCCCGTATATCCTTAAGCAGTAAAGAAGCGTTGCTGATTGTACTGTTTATACTGTCATAGAGGTTACGGTCGTTAAGTAATAATCCTAAGGAACTGTCTTTCGATGAAATCTTAGTCGATAGCTGTTGTATATTTTTCATGGTTGAGTCCACAGTTCTATAAGTGGATGCGATGTTCATTTGGTTTAACTGCTTTGTCAGGCCGGTCAGGTCATTGGACATTGTGTTTAGGTTTCCTGTAATTACAGGCACATCCTTATTGAGGGTAGCCATCATAATATTAAGTTGTCTTGCCGACTTCGCCATATCGTTTGTTATCAGGTTTACGTCGGATAATGACTGTGACAAAGCAGGGCTGTTGATAAGAGTATTTATTCCCGTCAATATAGAATCTATCTTAGGAAGCAAATTCTGTATTTGAGGAACCATCTTGTCGGCAGCATCAAGCATGCCTTTTTTGCGGATACCGGTAATAGTATCGGAATTAGATATATATTCAGTTGTATAAGGGTTCGTTTCCATTATTATTGTAGCAGAACCCAACATGGAAACATCGAGATACATCTTGCTGCCTTTCGGTATGTTAAGTCCTTTATCCATATTAAGGTAAGTAACTATTCGATCCGGATTTTTGGGATCCATTTTCATTGAAGATACCAGGCCGACCTGAAATCCGTTTATAGTGACCGGGGTCGCCTGGGCCAGACCCGATACGTTATCAAATATTACTATATATGTATTCGAAGATTTAAATATATTAAAACCTTTCAGGAAACTAATTCCGTAATACAATAAAATAATTGCTAATATAAATGCAATGCCTATCTTAACTTCTTTAGATACTTTACTCATAATATATTGTATTTTATTCTATCCTGTGTAATCTATTTTATCCGCTTGCCGTCTTTAAATTTTACGATAAAAGCATCTTTGAATTTAGCGTTTACCCGATGCTGGATATCTACAATTTCTTTTAAACTTGTGGTAGACCCGTAGGTGTATTTATATACCTCCTTATCTTTATAAAATGTAACCGGCGATAGTCCTTTGAAACTTGGGGAATTGCCGGGTAGTTTCTTCATCGAAATCAGAAATTGGACCCTGTATTCGATTTTTCCTGCTAAATCCGTTTTCGTTAGTTCTTGTGTCGTATTATTAACAGGTTGTTTACCGCTTGTTGTTTCAACGCCGGCTGTATCTTTGGTGTCGGACGAGGAATCATCTTCATTGCCTGCTATTGCAAATTTTCCTTGTTTCTTGTCAAATTCCCGTTTGTATCTTTTAAATCCGGAATATATCGCAGAAGCCATACTCTGTTGTCCGCTCTTTGCAGACAGGAAGCTAGCCTCGCTCTGATTGTTTATAAAACCGAGTTCTATCAATATGCTGGGCATGCTTGTCTTTCTCAAAACCAGAAAACCGGCTTGACGCACACCTCTGTCCGGGCGTTTAGCCACAGTTTTAAAATCATTCTGAACGAAGTTTGCCAATTGTAAGCTCTGTTCCATAAATGTATTAGTCATAAATTCGAAAATAATATATGACTCGGGTGATCCGGGATCGAATCCTTCATACTTTGTAGTATAGTCATCTTCCAGTAAGATAACAGAGTTTTCACGTTTAGCTACCTCTAAATGTTCTTCGCTGCGGGCAAGTCCCAGTATATAAGTGTCTGCCCCGGATACATTAGTCGTTTTGGCGCTGGTAGAATTTGTGTGAATAGAAATAAACAGATTGGCTTTCGCTTTATTTGCTATTTCCGCCCTTCTGTCCAGAGCTATGAATACATCCGTTTTTCGGGTATATATAACGTTGACATCCTTGTGATTTCTTTCGATTAGCTGACCTAAGGCCAGAGCAACGCCCAGGTTTATTTCTTTTTCTTTATAAATTCCCCTCACTGCGCCGCCGTCTTTTCCACCGTGACCCGCATCGATAACGACAATGAACTTAGAACCCGAAGCATTCGATATGCCCCAGGAGAGGAATAAACAAAAAATAAGACCTGAAATCTTTCTCATATTTTTTTAGAGCTTTACTCTAACCAAATTATGCCTTATATATAACTTCGTTTTTAAGTTCTTTATTGTCAAAAAAGTCCTGAATGTTTTGCATCGTAGTCTGTGCAATATTACCCATAGCTTCTTGTGTAAAGA
>JAISES010000444.1 GCA_031263965.1 Prevotella sp.
CCTCAAAACAAAACTGTCCGCTAATCGAGGGACAAATACGGCTACATTCAGCAATAAGGGGAAATATTATATCAATGGTTATACCAATACCAAAACGCCAAGATTAACAACCGTACACGACGCTACAGGCAAGCAGCTACGCGTATTGGAAGATAACGCAAATTTGAAAAAAGCACTCGCCGGATTGAGTTTGCCCACAAAAGAATTTATTACGGTGAAATCAGCAGACGGCAGAGATCTGAACGCCTATATAATGAAGCCGGCTGACTTTAACCCTTCACGTAAATATCCGTTGGTGATGATACAATATAGCGGGCCCAACTCTCAGACAGTGCAAGACGGCTACGGCATGGATTGGACAGACTATCTGACCACACAAGGCTTTATTGTTGCAGCAGTCGACGGACGGGGAACCGGTGCCAGAGGACAAGAATTCCGTAAATGTACATATATGAACCTTGGTATATACGAATCGGACGATCAGGTTGCAGCCGCCGGACATTTTGCATCTTTACCATATATAGATGGCAGTAAAATAGCAATCTGGGGCTGGAGTTATGGCGGTTATAATGTACTGATGAGCATGAGCCGCGGAAACGGCGTATTCAAAGCCGGTGTAGCAATCGCACCTGTAACAAGCTGGAAATTCTATGATAGTGTTTACACCGAGCGGTTTATGCGTACGCCGCAGCAAAATGCGTCCGGTTACGATGCCGGTTCGCCTATAAGCTTAGCAGGCAAACTGGAAGGTCGCTTATTATTGATACATGGATCAGCAGACGATAATGTCCATTTCCAGAATACAATGGATTATGCAAATGCTTTAGTTGCGGCGAACAAACAATTCGATATGTTTGTATTTCCCGACAAAGACCATTCGATAAGAGGGGCTTCTACCAGAACTTACTTATATGAAAAAGTCATCAGGTTTCTAAAAACAAATATGTAATCCGATAATAAGGTCTGCAATCACAGGCCTTATTTTTTCAATCTATCCACTTTTTACACATACCGGCACACAATCAACCAGCACATAAACAAATACATAAGTGGATTTACACAAATTTAGAATCCACTTTTTACATACTTTCTCCAAAAAGAGACCCATATTATCGTTAGTTTTGCATATACCAAAAACAGGAACATGAAAAAAATACATTTGCTTCTCATATTATTCATCCTCCCCCTATTTCTGTGCGAAGCTCAGGTAAAAATCAAAGTTCTTGTTCTGACAGAAAGAGGAGGTCAACACGGTAGTTTTACCGATGAAGCGCTAAAGTGGTTGAACAGTTCTGCCGAAGAAAACAATTGCGAATTTCAGGAGATAAATAATACTAAATTAATTACAGAAAAATTCTTGTCCGGTTATAAGGCTATCATACAACTTGATTATCCACCCTATACATGGACAAAAGAAGCTGAAACAGCTTTTATAGATTACATAGAAAAAGGAAAAGGCGGATGGGTCGGGTTTCACCATGCAACATTGCTGGGTGAATTTGACGGATACCCCATGTGGCAATGGTTTTCCGGCTTTATGGGTAGCATCCGGTTCAGAAATTATATAGTTCCTCTGGCCTCAGCTACTGTATATACAGAAGATACGGAACATCCCGTAATGAAAGGTGTACACGACTCGTTTCTGATACCTAACGACGAATGGTATACATTTGATAAAAGCCCCAGGCCGAATGTGCATGTCCTGGCTCATGTAGATGAATCGAGTTACCAACCGGTATCGGATATAAAGATGGGAGACCACCCTGCGATATGGACTAATAAGAATGTTAAAGCCCGCAATGTATATTTCCTGATGGGGCATTCCAACTCCTTGTTTGCATCTGAAGATTTTAAGAAAATGTTTGCGAACGCAATATCATGGACTACCGGTAACTAAATATTTTACCATATGAAAACGAAACTCTCCCTGAGCCTTGTTATTGTTTTTATGTTTACATCTGTTTCTATAATCAGAGCACAGGATCCGCGCGAATATCCGGCAAATTACGCCGGTGCGCCAAGATTTAAAGCATTGGTTTATTATACACCCAATGCAGAAGAAGCACATGTTAAATTTGCTGAAGACGGAGTAAATTTTTTCAAGAAACTTAATTATGGAAAAGGGTTTATTCTCGACGTAACGACAGACCTCTCGGATTTTCCTTATCAAAAGCTAAAAGATTACAACGTTATAGTTATGCTGAATACAATGCCGTCGTCCACAACAGAGCGCGCGGCATTCCGTGAATATATGGAAAATGGTGGCGGATGGGTCGGATTTCATGCGGCAGCCTATAACGATAAGAACACAAAATGGCCCTGGCTTGTAGACTTTCTCGGCGGAGGGGTTTTCTATTGCAATAATTGGCCGCCACAACCGGTAAAATTAGAAGTGGATAATACAGTTCACCCTATCACAAAAAGTCTCCCTGCTTCGTTTATAGCTCCTGAAAGCGAATGGTATCAATGGTATCCGAGCCCGAGAGAAAACAAGAATGTAGAAGTGCTTTTATCCATCTCGGCCGACAACTATCCGTTAGGGATTAAGGATGTTGTCAATTTCGGCGATTTTCCGGTAGTATGGACAAATAAAAAGTACAGAATGATCTACCTGAATATGGGACATGGCGACGATGAATTTACAGATGCCGCCCAGAAGCTATTGTTTGTGAATGCCTTCAGGTGGGTTGTCAGTCAGGATAAAAGCGGCAATCCGTTCGAAAAGTAATATTATTAAATACAAAATGAAAAAGATTAAAAATCTCTTATTAACAGGAGTCTTATTCTGTTCTGCTTTATCTGCACAGAATAAGCTCCCTGTTTATTTAAATTCAAAATCAGCGATAGAAGACAGGGTCGAGGATGCTCTTTCGAGAATGACATTGGAAGAAAAAGTCGCCATGTGCCATGCACAGTCTAAATTCAGTTCGGCAGGCGTCCCCCGTTTGGGTATTCCCGAAAACTGGGCGACCGACGGCCCTCACGGCATACGTCCCGAAGTCCTCTGGGATGAATGGGAACAGGCCGGCTGGACCAACGACTCCTGCATAGCATTCCCGGCACTTACATGCCTTGCCGCTACATGGAACAAGGAAATGTCCCTGCTTTATGGAAAAAGCATAGGAGAGGAAGCCCGTTACCGCAATAAGAACATATTGTTGGGGCCCGGTGTAAATATATACCGGACACCGCTCAACGGACGGAACTTCGAGTATATGGGCGAGGATCCGTTCCTGGCATCCAGGATGGTCGTCCCTTACATCCGGGGTGTCCAGACAAATGGCGTTGCCGCTTGTGTAAAGCATTATGCATTGAACAATCAGGAAATTGACCGTCATACCGTAAATGTCGATGTAGACGACCGCACATTATATGAGATCTATTTACCGGCCTTTAAGGCGGCTGTACAAGAAGGCAATGCGTGGGCTATAATGGGTGCGTACAACAAATATAAAGGACAATGGGCCTGCCAGAACCAATACCTGTTGAATGACATCCTTCGTGGAGAATGGGGCTTCGACGGCGTGGTCGTATCGGATTGGGGAGGCGTCAATAGCACAATGGAAGCGGTCTATCATGGATTGGACATGGAGTTTGGTTCGTGGACTAACGGACTCAGCGAAGGGGACAGCAATGCATATGATAATTACTACTTAGCCAAGCCTTTCCTGAAACTGATCCAATCAGGACAAGTAAAGGAAGAAGAGGTTGACAGGAAAGTCCGCAACATCCTGCGTCTGGCATTCCGTACAACAATGGATGCAGAACGCCCACGGGGATCGTTCGGTACTCCGGAACATGCTGCTGCCGGACGTAAAATAGCTGAAGAAGGTATTGTATTGTTACAGAACAAAAACAATGTGCTGCCTGTCGATATGGATAGGGCCGGGAGAATTTTAGTTGTGGGAGAAAATG
>JAISES010000053.1 GCA_031263965.1 Prevotella sp.
TTGCATGTTTTCGATAATCATAAACAGAAAATCCGATGTTGAAAGTTGCGGAGCTTGAAGATGATCTTCTTCGCTAATGGTTTCGTCATTAAGAGAAGCAGGGTTGACTTTCTTTTTCAACACTTTTAAGATGGGGCTGGTTAAAGACGGAGTAATAGCCTGAATAATAAATTGCTGATTTCCCAACATAAATACTCCTCCTATATATTTGGATACATCTGTTGAGGGAATAGCAGGAACAAGAGTTTCTCCATTAGACAAACTATAACTGCCGGTATTGATGACAGAAAGCAATGGGTTAACAGGATCGTCGGCTACCGAAACAACTTTTCCCGAAATGTTCTTTGGGACGGTATTTCTGAAATAGATTTCAATTTCATCCGCATACGTATCCTGATTGCTGGGATAGACAGTGCTACTGGTTGATTCAAGTGCACTGTTGCTGTAATTGTCATACTCCTCTTCTACTTTGTCTATAACGATTTCATCATCATAGTTGAAACTGAGACGAACCAGGGTTTTGTCGGTAGCTGTTATGGCGGCAAGTCGATTTTGATCCAATTGAGAAGTAAGCATTAGCGGACTCTCCTCTCTTACCAGCAAGGCGTTAATATTTACCGGCGGTTTAACGAAATTTGCCGGTAAAATATTGGTGTTAATAGAGATAGCATTACCGGATTCACGTACTCGAGAAAAAAGATTAATTCCGTAAGATTGATAGGTGTGCAGTCCGGATACTTTTTGACAATGCAGGAAGATGACATTTGTTAAATCGTCAACAGTGATGGGAATTGTTTCGTTATAGACTCTACCTTCATAATCTTCAGGATTTCGATAATATGTATCATGCGAAAGTTCGGGTTTTACCCAACTGCTGTCGGAAGGGCCTTTATATTGCAATCCTGCAAATACGGGCAATGTAGATTCCGACAAATTAAATTCTGTGCTGGTATTATAAAAAGGCTCTTTGGTTTGGTTATCGGGCAGAGGCTTTGCAATAAGCGTAACAAAACGGGAACGTCCGTCTGTGGTATATCCGTTGGCATCTGTCAGTGTTGCAACGGTACTGTCAGGAGAAGGATCGTTTGCCATGCCGGGTGCAATATTGGCAATAGATACCGGCAAAGGCAACCGCTCGTCTGCCATACCGACCGGAAGACTCATGGACAGGTGCTGTATCGATATTGAAGATGGATATTCGGGTAATTGCGAATAGGTAAAGTATACTGCTACATAAACAAATTGACCATAAGGATACCCATAAGGATCCATGGTTCCCAATCCTAACATTCTTGCGACATGAAAATCACGGGCTCCGGCATTCAATAGGGAAACCAAAGATACAGGCATTACATCGTTCTCATCATAGACGTTTTCTGTTAAGGGTATGTTGAATATGCCCGACGGATTATCAGGGTCTTCACTCAATGTGATATAAAGTTTTACAGCATCTTTAATATTATATTGATCGCTGTTGTCATAATAATAAGAATAGAAATCTCCATTCCATTTATCCATATAGTTAAGTGTGTTTACTTTGGCCCCATTCACAAAGCGGGGCCACCGATTGTCTATGCTGCCGGGGTACATAGGGTCCAATCGTTTAAATACATCCTGGTCGTCTAAACTTAATGCATAATCTCCCACAATCTCCCATGCATTCTGGTTATTGCTGTAACGGATAAAATCCATATAGAATTCAAAAATGATTGTGTAAACAGCACGCCCCTGATAGGCAACCGCCCGTCCGTTTTCGCAGGGAATACGCACGGAGAAATCGTTCCCATTGTAAGTTCCTCGGGAGTTAGTGTACAGGTCAGTTCCCATATACCCTCTTTGAGAAGAATAGGTTTCCGTATCCAAAGGCGAAGTAGAGCCTCCCACAGGAAAAAGGGTTACGAAAAAAAACAACTCGTTGACACATTCCACTTCAATAAGGGAATCGTTGTATGCCAATATAAAAGGATAGGGAGAAGTAAGCGGATCAATCGTGCTTAACACATTATAATACTTTCCTTTGTCCATAAATTTGACATACACATGTTTGCCGTTTAAATTGTACAGCCACCTGGCTTCGTTATGAAGTACCTGATCGGGTGCCATATTGGCAAAATTAAGCGTAACAGGAGATGCCTGGTAATAAGTTTTGTAAATTCTGACGAAATCATTAGGCTTGTTAAAGTTGCTATAGGCGGCATAGGTGGCATAATCGCCTTTGGGTAAATGTTTTTCAGCCAGAGTGCCTCCGAAAGTCCACCGCAGATGTATCCCGGACAGGCTGCCGTCTTGTCCCGTTGAACCTGCTGCTATAAGCGCAAGATTGGGTGACTGCAGTGAAAGTTTATGGTTGGGTTGAATGGTAATAGTACTCATTTTATGGTCATTTTACAGGTTAATATTAAATGTTACAGTTAGCTGTTCTATGGGCTGGTAATGTTTTCCATTCCATAATTTATAAATAAGTTGAATGGTTATGGAAGTATTATCCGTAAAGTTTCCGCCTTTCATGATAATGGCTTGCGTATAGTCTCTTGAATGCAGCGTTCGGAATGCAGTATCGGGCACAAAGCGGTCATTTGCAGAGAGGCTGCCTGCCAGTATGGTGTCTTCAACACTGTCCACGTAACCTTCGGTGCTATTGTTGTCTTTTACAGGCATTTTAGGATCATTAAACGGTTCGGGACTGCGAATAAGCAGGGCTACCGCATTTCCATTTTCATCACGAATGATATTAAATTCCGTACAAACGGCAGGCTCCAAAGGCACTGTCTGGAATATCCCTTCCATAACCT
>JAISES010000114.1 GCA_031263965.1 Prevotella sp.
TTCTTTTCGGCTATTCCTGTTTTTCTGACGGCTTTAATTGCATGCTTCAAAGTCCGTAGGTTTTGGGGCGACAAAGTTACTGTTTTATTTATAGTACTATTGCTGGCTACACCGATTACCTATTATCTGACTTCCGAGATACGGATGTATTCATGGGCTATGTTTTTTGTATTCATGGCTTTCTTATATGCATATCAAAGCTATGCCACCCGCCAAAAGTATCCGTTTGCCTTATTAGCTGTATTCTCCCTGTTGGCCGCATATACGCACTACTATGGTTTGATTGCGGTCGCTTACATCTATGCACTTCTTTTTTTACTGTTATTGGCAAAGGACAAGAAAAAGATACCCTTGCTACTTGTCTCCGCGCTGCTGTGCATAATAGCATACGCCCCGTGGTTGATAAACCTGATAAATCAGGTGAAGGCTGTAACTAAAGACTACTGGATTACATCTACATGGCTCGATGATATTATGGAATTTTTATATCCCGTATATATACTTAAAGAGTCGGCATACGGCTATTTGTACAGCCGTATCGTTGAGATACTGCTTCCTGTGATCTTCTTTATCTTTGTTTTATGGCGGGCATGGAAATCTGTCAATGATAAAAAGAAATTCTATTCGGCGCTGATTATTCTTTCTGTATTTTTTGCCCCTATAATAATAGGCGGCTTATATTCTGTAATTTTCCGGCCGGTATTTATTTCGCGGTATATGTGCTGTTTCATCAGCCTCTATTTTCTCGGATTTGCCATGATGCTTTCTATGCTCGACCTGTCCAAAAAGATAGATACAATTCTTCCTGTTTTATTCTTTGCAAGCCTCTTTGTGTTTGATGCCTGTCTCTTTAAAAAAAAATTACGTTTGCAAAAGAATCGCAGCATAACGTTAGACGCCTTAGTAGAATTTGTGAATCGGGATATGGATGACAAAACTGTTTTTTTGTACAGAGACTATTTTTATTACCCGCTGGCTGTCTACCCGATACTGTTTCCCGATCATATTCATATCAGTAAAACCGATTCGCTGGGTGATACGGCCAATACAGTTACGGATGTGTTTCCCCGCAAGAAAATCGCATCGTATGCCGATATCGACAGCACATATACCCGGATTTATATATTGGATCCTATTCCGGCCCGACGTCCGGCTATGATGCTCAATACGGAAGATTCCATAGAAATAACTAAACACTACGAAGTGGTCAGGATGCTTGATTTTAGTTTCTCGCATGCGTATGAGCTGAGAAGGAAAGAATAAGAAACTGTTTAGAACCTGTTTGAATTTTATAGCAAATTTTTTTATGTTATTTTCATTAATAACATTGTATTATATATTGAAAAACAATATCTTTGCACCGCTTTTCGAAGCAAATAATGTTTAACTTTTTTAACGGTACTGATCAGGACAGGCGCCAGATCGTTTATAAATGATTGATAACTTAAAAAATGTACAACCGGTTACAGATTTCGACTGGGATGTGTACGAACAAGGCGATTCTTACATTGGTAAGAGCAAAGAAGAATTAATAGAAACCTATGACCAGTCGTTGAACAAAGTAAACGACAAAGAAGTGGTAATGGGTAAAGTAACCTCTATGAACAAACGCGAAGTTGTTGTTAATATCGGTTACAAATCAGACGGTGTTGTATCAATGAACGAATTCCGTTACAATCCCGATCTGAAGATTGGCGACGAAGTAGAGGTTTACATCGAAAGCCAGGAAGACAAAAAAGGACAATTGATCCTGTCTCACAAGAAAGCACGCGCTACACGCTCATGGGATCGTATTAACGAAGCTCTTGAAAAAGACGAAATCATCAAAGGATTTATCAAATGCCGTACTAAGGGCGGTATGATCGTCGATGTATTTGGTATCGAAGCATTCTTGCCGGGATCTCAAATCGACGTGAAACCAATCCGCGACTACGATGTATTCGTTGGTAAGACAATGGAATTCAAGGTAGTGAAAATCAACCACGAATTCAAAAACGTTGTTGTTTCCCACAAAGCTCTTATCGAAGCTGAACTTGAACAACAGAAGAAAGACATTATCTCGAAACTTGAAAAAGGCCAGGTACTTGAAGGTACAGTTAAAAACATCACTTCTTACGGTGTATTTATCGACCTTGGCGGCGTAGACGGATTGATCCACATCACAGACCTTTCTTGGGGACGTGTTCAACATCCTGAAGAAGTGGTTAAACTGGACGAGAAAATCAACGTTGTTATCCTTGACTTCGATGATGAAAAGAAACGTATTGCTCTAGGACTGAAACAATTGACTCCTCATCCATGGGATGCTCTTAGCGCCGAACTTAAGGTTGGTGATAAGGTAAAAGGTAAAGTTGTGGTTATGGCTGACTATGGTGCATTTATCGAAATAGCTCCAGGTGTAGAAGGTTTGATCCACGTATCGGAAATGAGCTGGGCACAACACCTTCGCAGCGCTCAGGACTTTATGAAAGTTGGCGACGAAGTAGAAGCTGTAGTGCTTACACTTGACCGCGACGAACGTAAAATGTCTCTCGGCATCAAACAATTGAAACCGGATCCATGGGAAAATATCGAGGAAAAATATCCTATCGGAAGCAAGCATACAGCTAAGGTTCGCAACTTCACTAACTTCGGTGTATTTGCCGAAATAGAAGAAGGAGTAGACGGATTGATCCATATCTCTGACCTTTCCTGGACTAAGAAAATCAAACACCCTAGCGAAATAACTCAAATTGGTGCTGATATTGATGTACAGGTACTTGAAATAGACAAAGAAAACCGTCGCTTGAGCTTAGGCCACAAACAACTTGAAGAAAATCCTTGGGATGTATTCGAAACTATCTTTACAGTAGGATCGGTACACGAAGGCACAATTGTGGAAATGGTTGATAAAGGCGCGGTTATTTCTCTTCCTTACGGTGTAGAAGGTTTTGCAACTCCAAAACACTTGGTGAAAGAAGACGGATCTCAGGCTAAAGCCGAAGAAAAACTGAATTTCAAAGTGATTGAGTTCAACAAAGACTCTAAGCGTATCATCGTATCGCACAGCCGTGTGTTCGAAGATGAGAGACCTGAAGCTAAAGAAGCTGCTGCTGAAAAGAAAGCAAAAAGATCTTCCAAGAAAGAAGAGTCTCTTCCTCAGTCTAATATAGAAAAAACTACTTTAGGCGATATTGAAGAGCTGGCTGCACTGAAAGAAAAACTTTCGGGTGACAATAAATAAGACAATTCTTATTTTATATATGAAAGGTTCGCCCAACAGGCGAACCTTTTTTGTTGCAAAATGTTAAAATATTGGTAAACATACATGTACTATAAAAAAGTGTGCTAAATTCGTATTTTGGTTGCATAGACAATTAAAATATAAAGCTAATTAATTCAAGTTGCCGTTATGAATATTTATAAATCATGCGAATCGGTAGTTGAAGATAGTCTGATATATATTCGTCATTGCGAACCGCTTGCGGTGAAGCAATCCAGTTGGAATGTTCTTTTATGGATTGCTTCGGGTAAACCCTCGCAATGACGGAAGAGAAAAACGTTCGTTTTTATTATTTGGAATCTGCGATTCCTTTTCTTAACTTTTTGCTTGACCAAAAAGTTACAAAAAGTCAAGGCTGTACCGGATAGCCGACCCACAATCAGCTTGCCGGCTAAACAAAATAAACTCGCATCTAACGATGC
>JAISES010000171.1 GCA_031263965.1 Prevotella sp.
TACAGGGTCAAGTCCTGACTCTCGCTGTACAATTCCGCCGCCTTGGGGTGTCCAACGCGAACGTCTCGGGGTGTCCAATCTGAGCGACTCAACTGTCCATTCTGATGCGCCATATTCAAGCAGGTGCAGTAAAAATGAATACCCCTTACCAAAGCTTGCAATTGAGCGAAGATTTTGTGAGAGAGACTATTGATGACTACATCGGAAAACAGTTGGCAGAATATCAACATATTAAAGTAAATAATCCAAAAGTAATACATGATTCAGTACACGGCACAAACATATTTCATCCATATGAAATAGCTTTTTTAGATCTGCCAATCGTTCAGAGACTCAGGCGCATATCCCAAACAGATGTGGCATCCTTTGTTTTTCCTGCTGGAAATCACAATAGATTTGAACATACAGTTGGAGTTGCTATAGTTGCAGGCCAAATGGTTGACTCTATTTTCCCAAAGTGCGAAAAGATCTTGAGTGGTATTGATATTGACAGAGATTTTATATTCCATAATTGCCGAGTAGCCGCGATTCTTCATGATATTGGGCATGGTCCTTTTTCACATCTTTCAGAAGAATTATACGCATCGCAATTTAATGAAATTAAGCAAAATAATCCAATATTACAAGGAGCCAGCGCACATGAAATCCTATCGTATTTTATTGCAACCAGCGCGCCTATGCGAAAATTCAACGAAGAAATTATAAAGAATACTTATGAAGTAGATATTGATCTTAAATTAGTGGGGGCAATGATTGTCGGTCACATAGACAAAGCCGATGAATATGCTAAAAAGTTGGGCTTTGCTGTCGAATTAATCAATGGAGCATTCGATGCTGATAAGCTTGATTATATTCTACGGGATGCTCATGCCACAGGTATTCACATAGCCTTAGATTTGGCGCGATTGCTGTACACGCTGAATGTTATTGATAAAGACGGTATCAATCGGTTGGCAGTGGATATCTCTGGTGTCACCGCCTTAGAAGAAATAGTATTCAACAAAATGATGCTGGCAAGTACAATTTATCATCACCAAAAAGTCAGGGCCGCCGGATGTATGTTAAAGGGTATTATTGAAGGCAGTGGAAATTTCAATACTGCTTTGGAATATCTCCGTTATACGGATGACATGATTTTCAACCTTACATCAAAAAATATATTTGTGGAAAAACAACTTCATATGCTAAAAAACAGGATAATGCCCAAACGGGCGTTTTGTTTTTCGTCGCGCACTCTGAAGAACGTTTCCGTGCAAAGGACAATAATGAGTCGATTCCAAGATAAGGAATTCAGAAATGTTACCATAACTGCTATCGTTGATTACATCAGAAAAGAATTCGGGCAAAATATCCAAGAGAATGAAATTTGGATTGATTCGCCGGCAAACCCCAAATTTAAAGAAGCGACGCAATGCCTTATTAAAAGCGAAGGTGCAGAAAATGATTGTTTGTTATTGAGAAATGTTTTTCCCATAGATGATTGGGTAAGGGCTTTTTCAGAAAACAAGTGGAAAGGTTTTGTTTATGCCATGCCCGAAAATTGCAAAACGGTTGCTGTTGCCAGCAAATATGTGCTAGAGAAGATTTTTGATGCTGAATTCAATTCATTTGCAACAAAATTATGCAAAATTTAATTTAACGAGCCTTCCTGGCAAGCTCAATCGGATATTTGAGCAACGAAGTATGATCAAAGCAATCAGGTTGTTAATGTTAACGTTTCGGAATCCGTGTCCCATCTTTACATCATTTGACAGAAGACAAAAGCTGGATACTTCCCCAGCTTTTTCTTTTGCCTGACATTCCCGCCCGCGATGTAAATGCGGGTCTGGGTTGCTTCGTTGCGCTCGCGATGACGATGTTGCAGAACTGTAACTCTACAACTGCTGCGATTAATTGTCGAAATTTTTTGACTTGACTTTCATCGGGGCATATGTTAAAGTTTAGTTGAGTAGATTTGTTAGAAAGAACATAACCGATTTCCATTCGACAAGGAGGGGTATGGATATGAAGCGAAGGAAGATATTGGCGATTATCATAGCTACTCTGCTATTAACAGGCGTTACTACGTTTTCGCTGTACGGTCAAAATGTAAATGATCCCATGGCACTGATGATAGATGTAAGGCTTGACAATGATTATTTATTTGAGCGAGCCGTCATTGATGAAACAAACAACATACTGCAAGAGATAGCTGTTCAACAAGGAATAGATTTCACTGTTATGAATCCTGAATCAGATTTTGATTCAGATTTTTTATTTATGGAAGAAGAAGCGTTGGAAAGTGCGCGCGAGATTGCCAATGAAAAAATAATGGAAGAGCGATTAACAGATCGATTCATTGTGAAATATAAAAGCGGACATGAAGATATTTTTAGTGAAAAAGTCCAAATAACAGACAGTATGGAGTTAGCCGTAATAGAAAAAGCATCTTTTCTTGGCATATTCAAACCCAAAACAGAGACTATCGATATTATTACCCTGCCTGAGAAAGTTAATCCGGCTGAATACGCTAAAGAATTAATTGACTTGGGTGCGGACAAAGATATCGAATATATTCAACCGGACTTTGTGATGGAATTCGCTTCTTTAGGTTCGATCTCAGGCGCAGGTTTTACGGGTCAGGGAGATGTGTCAACAGTAAAAACAGACAGTGATATTGTTGAGTCGCAAGGCGCCGTGTCGGAAAAGGT
>JAISES010000323.1 GCA_031263965.1 Prevotella sp.
CTCTTTAAGTATATATACGGGATATAAAAATTCCATAATATCATCGAGCCATGCAGATGTAATCCAGTAGTCTTTAGTTACAGCCTTCACCTGATTTATCAGGTTTATCATCCACGGAGCGTATGCTATTATGCATAGCACCGCGGAGGCAAACAGCAAGGGTATCTTTTTCTTGTCCTTTGCCAGTAGCAGTAAAAAGAGGAGTGCATAGATGTAAGCGACCGCAATCAAACTATAGTAGTGCGTATATGCGGCCAACAGAGAGAATACAGCGAATAAGACAAACGGATACTTTTGCTGTGCGGCATAGCTTTGATATGCATATAAGAAAGCCATGAATACAAAAAACATAGTCCATGAGTACATTCGTATTTCGGAAGTCAGATAATAGGTAATTGGCGTAGCCAGCATTAGTGCTATAAATAAAACAGCAACTTTGCCGCCCCAAAATCTACGGACTTTAAAGCATGCAATTAAAGCCGTCAGAAAAACAGGAATAGCCGAAAAGAATCGAAGACTCAGGATGGAGTCCCCCACAAGTGAAGAATATATTTTCAGCATGTAATAATACAGGGGAGGGTGCACGTCCTGAGCGGTCAAATTCCATATATCCTTATAAGAGTGCTTGACCAGGCTGATAGAAAACCCTTCATCGAACCAAAAAAAAGTATACTTATTGTTCAGTACAATAAATAGAATGGTCAGGAGCAACAATAGTCCGTATACCATATATATATTCTTTTTCAATATGGAAATTATTCTTTCCATTTTCCCTATATAAATAAAAGCAGGTCAAATACTTTCGGAAAAGGTATTCAATCTGCTCCATTAAATAATTTCTTATATCTTGTCAAATGACGAGTCCAAGCAAATAATAAAAGAGCATAGCCATAAGAGCGCTCACCGGAATAGTCAATATCCAGGCTATCACCAGGTCTTTGGTTACACCCCAGCGGACGGCCGATAAACGTTTTACCGAACCTACCCCCATTATGCTACCGGTAATCACATGTGTGGTACTTACCGGAATATGCAGCATCTCTGTAATGAAAAGGGTCAGAGCGCCTGCCGACTGAGCGCAGAATCCTTCTATCGGCGTTATCTTGGTAATGCGGTTCCCCATCGTTTTCATGATCTTCCAGCCACCGGATATTGTTCCCAGTGCGATAGCGCCAAAACATGCAAGAGCAATCCATTCATGATTATTCATCATGTAAGTGGCATCTGAGCCATGCATCCATTTGGGTAAATTGTCTAAATGCTGGTTCACAACCAAAGCTACGGCAATTACTCCCATTACTTTTTGCGAGTCATTCAAGCCATGCCCTATACTTAATCCGGCTGATGATATTAACTGAAAGTTTTTAAACCACCGGTCGGCTTTAGAGGGCTTCATCTTCTTAGATAAATGCATTACCAGAATAGCAATAAGATTACCTCCTACCATACCGATAACAGGGGCAAGAACAATAAACCCGACAATCAGGGCTATGGTTCCACTGTGTACGGCGCTGAATCCGTAAGCGGCAATAGCTGCTCCTGCCAGGCCTCCGATCAAAGTATGAGAAGAAGAAGAGGGTATTCCCAAACGCCATGTAATGAGATTCCAAATAATAGCCGCTATCAAAGCCGCTACCAGTACAACAGAGACTATTGTTATATCGTGGAAGACTTCAATGTCTATTGTGTCTGATATTGTTTTGGCTACCCCAAACTTTTTAATTATGAATTTTGCTATGAAATAAGCGACAAAATTGAAGAACGCAGCCCAGATAACGGCTTGAGTAGGTGTGAGGACTTTAGTTGATACGACTGTAGCTATTGAATTAGCTGCGTCGTGGAATCCGTTGATGAAGTCGAAGATTATTGCTAATACAATGATTATTATTAATAGAGTCATTCCGTTTTTATTATGAATACTTAACAATCATTGTTTTTATAATCTTACCAACTGCTTCTGCCGCATCTGTAGCCCTTTCCAGTTCATGCAGAATATCTTTCAGCTTGATGACTTCTATGGCGTCTTTTTCGTTTTCAAACAAATCGATTAGAAAATGCTCGTATACGTCATCAGCTTTTTTCTCTATTACGCCCAATTGCTCACAATATTCTTTGATTTTGGCCGGGCTTTTCCTCATTACACCCAGTTCGTTTATAGCCATCACCAAAAAACCGGCAGACTCCCTTACAAACATGGCTAGACGCACTGCGGCTTCGGGCATATTTTTAGGGCTGTAAAGCATGATACGCTTGGCACAACTGTTGATCAGGTCTGTTACATCGTCCATTGTTGCCGACAAGTGATTTATATCTTCCCTGTCGAATGGTGTGATGAATGTTTCATTCAACTCTTCAAAGATCTGATTTTGGATACCATCGGCCTTATGTTCCTGTTCTTTGATTTTTTTGTAGTACTCTACAGCATCGCTGTGGTTGGCCACCTGAACGCATTCGACAATAAGATCGGATGCTACGACTATAACCTGAGCCATTCCACTCATTAAAGGAAAGAACTTGTCTTCTTTAGGCTTAAACCTATCGAATAAATTATTTTTCATAAAAAATTAAATATATCCATATTCAGAAGAAAACATCGTTGAGTTTTACGATTTTTTTACACGCTCGTAAAGATATAAAAAAAATGTTATCGTAACGTTTTTTTAACATAAAAGTAACAAGCTCTTATATAGTTACGAGTTACAAGTTACGAGATACAAGTTACAAGATACAAGTTACAAGTTACGAGATTCCTCATTCTTCACTTTTCGTTTTTCACTTTTCGTTTTTCACTTAATAACATGCATTTTTAGGTATTTATTCGAAATTCAGTTCTCCGAAATATTCGGGAACATGGAAATCCGGTTTATCGGTACGGATAGGATTCCACGATAAGAAATGAGGTGTAGTCAGATCATCGCCACATTTATAAAAATTGGCACGGGCCTTAACTCCGCTAAAAGTTTTAAGACCGGAATGCCAATATGCCGAAATAGGTATTACAACCAGCATATTCCATTTAAAGCCGCCTTGCTTTTTTTCGAATGATTCTGATCCGAGGCTGGAGTAACGTTTAATTGAGCCCATAATTTCTGCACCGGCATGCTCTACATTTTTTCTGTCTTTCCTGTATCCCAGAAGAGCCTTGCCGATACAAGAAAATTCGGCATTGTAATAGAAAGGCGAATCGGCAAAAGACACGAAGAATTCCACGCACGAGTCTGTCCATACAGGCCCGTTATCCTCTGTTGTTTTAGCTAAGACTTCGTTTTCTTCAACAAAAAAATGCAAGAAAATAGATGAACCGTTATGTGCTATTTTGAATGCTACCTTTGGTGCAGACGGATAGTCACCGGGCCAGTTTACATAGGCTACTTCGGTTACTGTTACATCCTGCATACGCTCTACAATAGCGGAAGGGTTATTCACATCGGCTATATCGATTAATGGTACAAATAACATAATTATCAGGTTAGATTTATATTTCAGGTGAAAATTTTCTACAATGTTTTATTTATTTTTTCTATATAGTTCAAAATTTCGTCTCCGCCCAATCTGTGCTCCGAAGATGTATAAAAAACAGCAGGGAGTTCCTCCCAGGTTTCTTTCAGTTTGTTTGTATAAGCTTCGATATTACCGGCTAACCTTCCCTTGCTTATTTTATCTGTTTTGGTAAATACGATTGCAAAAGGCACACCTTTTTCTCCCAGCCAGTTGAGAAATTCCATATCTATTTTCTGGGGTTCATGGCGACAATCGAGCAGCAAGAATAAGCATGTAAGTTGTGTACGTTTAAGAATATAATTGTCAATAATTTTCCGGATCTGTTCGCGTCCCTCTTTTCCCCTTTGGGCATAGCCATACCCCGGAAGGTCTACCAGATACCATTCGTTATTGATGACAAAATGATTAATAAGCTGCGTTTTTCCGGGCTTTGAAGAAGTCATTGCCAACCCCTTGCGGTTAGTCAACATATTTATGAGAGAAGACTTCCCCACATTGGAGCGTCCGATGAAAGCATATTCAGGCTTGCCGTCCTCAGGACATTTCCTGTAGTCAGTGTTACTGATAACAAAGTGTGCGTCTTTTATAATCATTCTTTCCCCCCTTTTTCTATTTTATGAAATACAATTACAAAAATAGTTTAAAAATATGAATATATTTGTATCGTAAGCAAAACATCTTGCCTGTGGCTTTTAGTTACCGGTAGAAAAGTTTATCTAAGGTGAAAAAACGAAAAGTGAAAAACGAAGAATGAAGAATGAAGAATGAAGAATGAAGAATGAAGAATGAAGAATCTCGTAACTTGTAACTTGTAACTCGTAACTCATAACTCATAACTCATAACTCATAACTCATAACTTATGATTAGAAATGTTACCCCGGCCGATGCTGCACGCATAGCCGAAATATATAATTACTATATCGAAGAAACTATCATTACTTTCGAGTACGACCGTGTAAC
Organism: Prevotella sp.; assembly: GCA_031263965.1. Classification (GTDB taxonomy): domain Bacteria; phylum Bacteroidota; class Bacteroidia; order Bacteroidales; family Dysgonomonadaceae; genus Dysgonomonas. Next base: position 4,463 of record JAISES010000323.1, read on the forward strand.
CGAAAGCGATATACAACAGCGTATCGAAAAAGTACTCAAAAAAGGGTTTCCTTACTTTGTTTATGAAAAAGATGGAGAAGTGCT
>JAISES010000422.1 GCA_031263965.1 Prevotella sp.
AGATAATATTTAGTGTCGAGCAACCAACCGCTTGCGGTTTTCAGGCTATTCTGAATAATATGCTCATCCTCAGCAAAAACAATCCGGGCCCCTACCCTATCGGCTGTTTCTTCAAAGACTTTACGGACTTCTCCTTCGGCCTCACCTATCACTACAGGTATCCCTGCTTTGATTATGCCGGCTTTTTCTGTTGCAATCTTCTCCAGAGTATTACCCAGAATTTGCATATGATCGAAACTGATATTGGTAATTATGCTTAGATCGGGACTTATAATATTAGTACTATCCAAGCGTCCCCCCAAGCCAACCTCAACGATAGCGACATCAACTTTCATATCGGCAAAATACTCAAAAGCCATCATCATTGTCAATTCAAAAAAGGATGGGTTTATAGGCTCATACACCTCCCTGTGCCTGTCTATGAAATCGACAACATATTGTTCGGAGATTTTCTCTCCATTCACACGGATACGTTCGCGAAAGTCTACCAAATGCGGGGATGTGTATAGACCTGTTTTGTATCCTGCCTGTTGTAGTATAGCAGCCAGCAAATGGGATGTAGATCCTTTTCCGTTCGTACCAGCTACATGTATGGTTTTATATCCGGCATGAGGATGGGAAAGGTATGCATCGAGAGCTAAACTATTGTCAAGCCCTGCTTTAAATGCCTCACTGCCGATTCTTTGATAGACCGGAAGATGATTATATAAATACTCAATAGTCTCCTGATATGTCATACGATGTAAAGATACATTATTATGAGAAGCTGTTTGAATTTTATAGCATTTTTTTGTCAAATCCTGTAATAATATTTTCGATAAGATTCAAACAGTTTCTGAGATTATTTCACATCAAATAGAGCCGGTATATCGTTTATAATTGAAAAAAGATCGTCTACCGAATCGGTACGCAACATAGCAACCCTGGTTTTTTTAAAATCAGGGATACCTTTAAATACAGAACTTGCAGCCAGATGACGGCGACTGTGGATTATTCCGCCACGTTCGCCCGAGTGTGATATATTTTTCAGGATAAGTTCCTTCAAAACATCTAAATACCATACAAACTCTTTGCGGGGGGATTTCTCTCCTGTATTTAAATAATGCTTCACATCTTCAAATATCCATGGGCTTCCAATGCTTCCCCTGCCAATCATCACCGCATCGACTCCGGTTTCATCGAATCGTTTTTTGCATATTTCGGGACCGGTAACATCCCCATTCCCGATAACAGGAATATGCATGCGGGGATTATTCTTCACATCACCGATTAATGCCCAGTCGGCTTCACCCGAATACATTTGAGCACGAGTGCGGCCGTGTATCGTCAGGGCTTGAATTCCTACATCCTGCAATTGCTCGGCAAGTTCTACTATTATTTTAGAATCGTTATCCCATCCCAGACGGGTTTTCACGGTTACAGGTATCTTTACGGCCTTCACTACAGCTTTCGTTATATCGACCATCAAACCGGGTGTTCTCATCATCCCCGAACCGGCTCCTTTACCTGCTACTTTTTTAACGGGGCAGCCAAAATTTATATCTAATATATCGGGATTCGCTTCTTCACATATTCCGGCAGCTTCTACCATAGGTTCTACTTCCCTGCCGTAAATCTGTATCGCGACAGGACGTTCTTCATCACTGACAGATAATTTCGCCCTAGTTTTATTTACATGACGTATCAGCGCATCACTCGACAAAAATTCGGTATATACCATATCTGCTCCAAAGCGTTTACACATCAGCCTGAAGCCCATATCTGTGACATCTTCCATCGGAGCCAGAAACACAGGGTTTTCCGGAAATTCGATATTACCTATTTTCATTTCTTGAGACTTTCAATAATTATTTTCAAATCTTTTTCGCCCAAGCTCTCATCTATATCCCCATACGGCAACCTAAATGCACATCCGGCTTTCCATTCCGAACAGCCATAAGCCGTTTTTCCTTTGATAACAGAGCCTTTTTTACATAGAGGGCAAAGAACAACGTCTGTCTTTTCTTTCTTTACCGCTATTTGTCTTTCATTTTCAGCTTTCTTTTTTGTCTTCGGCTTTTCTGTTTTCTCCTTTTCAGGAACTATTTCTTCTATTGTTATTGCACGTCCTGTATCGCTTTTTACATTTGCTACTATTTCAGTGAGCATTTGCTTCAATTCTTCAATAAATTGACGGGGATCATACTCGTTTTTTTCTATCTGCCGAAGCTTTTTTTCCCAGATTCCGGTCAACTCTGCCGATTTAAGAAGTTCTTCTTTTATCGTTCCTATCAGTTCCACACCGGTCTGAGTCGCATATAGATTTTTACGCTCTTTTCGAATATAATTACGTTTGAACAAGGTTTCAATAATTGCGGCCCTGGTAGAAGGCCGTCCGATACCGTTTTCTTTCAAAGCATCGCGTAATTCGCCGTCATCGACAAGCCTCCCTGCTGTTTCCATTGCCCTGAGAAGAGTTGCTTCGGTATAATATTTCGGTGGCTGAGTCCATTTCTCATTCAGAGAGGGTAAATGTGGGCCGCTCTCTCCTTTTACGAAATCCGGCAATATATTATCCTGGTCTTTTTCTTCCTCTTCCTTGTCATTAAGAGCATTGGCTGTTTTATCGAAAACAACGCGCCATCCCGGATCAAGTATCTGCTTACCCGTAACTTTAAATTCCACCTTATTCACTTCGCCCAGCACCGTAGTTGTCGAGATTTTACAGTTAGGATAAAATACTGCTATAAATCGCCGTGTTACCAGATCATATACCTTATGCTCGTTACCGGATATATTGTTTGTCCTAACTCCGGTAGGTATAATAGCATGGTGGTCGGTAACCTTGCTGTTGTCAAATACTTTTTTCGACTTTGTTATCTTTGCCGCTAAAACAGGCGTAACAAGCTCTTCGTATCCGGCCAGACCCTTTAATATAGCAGGTACTTTAGGATACAGATCATCGCTAAGGAAGGTAGTATCCACACGTGGATATGTGGTCAACTTTTTTTCATATAATGACTGGATGATCTTGAGTGTCTCATCGGCGGAAAAAGAAAACTTTTTGTTACACTCTACTTGCAAAGCAGTCAGATCGAAAAGACGAGGCGGCGCTTCTTCTCCTTTTTTAGTTGTAACATCAGTAACTTCAAAGTCTGACGTTTTTATTTCCTCCAGAAACTTTTCTCCTTCTTCCTTTATGGTAAACCGGCCTTTTGCCGCCGAAAAAGTTGTTTCTCTATAGATAGTTTTCAATTCCCAGTATGGCTCCGGCTTAAAGTTTTCTATTTCCAGCTGACGATTGACAATAAGCGCTAAAGTAGGTGTCTGCACACGCCCGATAGAAAGCACAGACCTATTCTGCCCATATTTAACTGTATACAGACGTGTTGCATTCATCCCAAGCAGCCAGTCACCTATGGCACGAGACAGTCCGGCTTCGTAAAGTTTATCAAATTTGGATTGTTCTTTAAGACTATTAAAGCCCTCACGGATAGAATCTTCGGTTAGTGATGAAATCCACAGGCGTTTTACAGGAACTTTGCATTGAGCTTTTTGCATAACCCAACGTTGAATAAGTTCACCTTCTTGTCCGGCATCACCACAGTTTATTACTTCCCCTGCTTCGGAAATCAGTTTTTTAATGACAGCAAATTGTTTCTTTACGCCGTCATTATCAATTAATTTTATACTAAACCGAGGGGGTATCATGGGAAGGACATACAATGACCATTGTTTCCAACTGCCTGTATATTCGTGCGGTTCTTTCAGTGTACAGAAATGACCGAATGTCCATGTTACCTGATAACCATTGCCCTCAAAATAACCATCCCGACGAGAAGCAGCTCCCAGGATTCCGGCTATTTCGCGGGCGACACTTGGCTTTTCAGCTATACAGACTTTCATTCACTTCCTTTTTCTGCATTTTCTTTCTCTTTTATGTCCATTAATTGCAGATTTCTTTCTGCATCAGGATGTCCTGCCGCCTTTGCTTTTGCAAAATAGATGCGGGCATTGTCCCAATCTTTTTTATCGGCATAATATATACCCAGTTTATTTACTACCAAGCCATAATTCTCATCAGTGGCTTTTATTTCTTTATAGAGTTCAAGAAATAACGCCGAGGCTTCATCTCCGCGTCCTGTCACAAAATAAGAATCTGCAAGAATAAGTTTGGCTTCCGTATATTTACTCAGATCAAGTTGAGAGCACAAAGAAATTACCTTGGAATAATCTTTATCTTCCTTATACGCACTCCATATTTCGTTAAGCTTTTCTTCTTCAACCTGTTTACCGGTTTTATTACATGCAAAAAACATAAAACCGATTATAATGGCTATTATAAATTTGCAGACGCCATAATTTTTTATCATATTATTTTGTAAATAAGATTGTTATATAATAAATCTGTCTGTTCAACAAATTTTCCGGAATCATATAAAGTTCTATAAAATAATTATTGCCGTATCTGATTGTTTAATTTCTCCCGTCATTGCGAACCGTTTGCGGTGAAGCAATCCAGCCGGAATGTTCTTTTATGGATTGCTTCGTCGTTGCACTTCTCGCAATGACGGGAGTAACTGATCCTATAAACACGTCATTAATTTTTATTAATTTATTAATAGCTTTCACTCTCATTCGGAAAATCCGATGTCTTTACATCCTTAATATAGTTCTGTACGGCATCAGTTATCACAGAATGCAAATCGGCATAACGACGTAGAAATTTAGGTGAAAAATTCTTATTAATACCCAACATGTCATGCATTACCAACACCTGCCCATCTGCGTACGGACCGGCTCCAATACTAATGACAGGTATAGTAAGTTGCGAGGCCGCCAATTTTGTCAGTTCAGCAGGAATTTTTTCCAATACAATAGCATAACAGCCTATTGATTCGAGCAGCAAAGCATCCTTTATCAACTTATCTGCTTCCACGCTATCTTTAGCTCTTACATTATAAGTGCCGTATTTATTTATAGACTGAGGCATAAGGCCCAGATGTCCCATAACAGGAATACCCGCATCAATGATTTTCTTTATATCTGCTGCGATTTCTTCTCCCCCTTCTATTTTAAGGGTATCGGCTCCCGTTTCCTTCATCATACGTATAGCATATTCCAATGATTGCAACGGATTACCGGAAGCTGTACCAAAAGGCATATCTACCACTACCAAAGCACGTTTCACTGCGTTTACGACCGATCGCCCGTGGTATATCATCTGATCGATCGTCATAGGTAATGTAGTTATATTTCCAACCATCACATTCGAAGCCGAATCTCCGACAAGGATAACATCTATTCCGGCCTGATCGATAATAGAAGCCATGGAGTAATCGTATGCTGTAAGCATTGATATTTTTTCGCCGCGTCCTTTCATTTCTATAAGGCGGCGGGTAGTAACTTTACGGTTATCTTCTGTATATGTAGACATATTCTTAATGTTTAAATTAGGATACAAAAGTAATGAAATATGTTATACCGGTAAAATAAAAAAATCTGCAAAGATTTGCAGATTTCAGAATTAGCAGGCCTAATCAATCTATTCCTCATTAAAAGCGGAAGCCTAATGACACCGAATAAACTCTGTGTTTCAACCCCTGAAGTCTCTCCTGTGTGACATTACACAGCCCATGTTCATAATTAAAATTGATAGTATAAATATCGTAAATAAACCCGATACTACCATTTAGTCCATAATCAGAACGCTTCCACCGGGTATCGCTAAAGGTAAGTTCTTCAAATTGATCGTTTGGATATGCATAGACAGGATATTCATTTGGCTTATATGTTGTAATAAGCCCTTTATATTTAGTCTTGCCTTTATTCCCGTAGCCATAAGCAGCATATACTCCTCCGTTTATATTGAAAGCGATCCTTTGGGTCACATATAATTCATAACCTATATTGAATGGCATTTGAATATAATTACCTGTAGCCTCATACCAACCTTCATCTACGCGTACAACATTGTTTTCACTTTCGTGAACCTCTCTCTGATATGTTTTATACCCCTTTTTAGTCACATAAAAACCTGTTTGCACTTGAAAATTACCTATGATCTTGTAGTTAACATTACCACCTATATGTAATCCCATTTTAAATTGTTCCGAGCCCCGCGTTCCTGACATCTGCGGATAGTTCATCCCCATACGGAAGTCTGCTGTCATTCGCTTTTTAGGATATTGAGCATTTGCGGGCAAACAATTAATCAACAATAAGGAGAAGACCCAAAGAGATATTTTAAGTATAAATTTCATACGCATAAGTTTCTGTTTTTGATATCCTATAAAGTATGTTATAGTAAGAAACTGTTTGAATTTTAGCGAAAAATATTATTATAGGATTAGAAAAAGACTTCTTAGCAATTTTTTTATGCTCTTTTCAGCGTATTTTATCCTTTTTCCTTTTGGTTTAGCCCGCTAAACCTGCAAGCAAAAAGAATAAAATCTATCTGAAAATATCTATAAAAAAAAATTTGCTATAAAATTCAAACAGCTTCTAAGTGGTACAAAGTTAAAACAATTAATTATATATTAAACTAAACAGTTGGTTTTCATCAAAAATTTCATTGGCTACATCTTGTATTTGTTCCGAAGAAATTGATTCGATTCTTTCGAAAACCTCTTCCAATGTATTGAAATGATTGTGATGCAGGAAGTTCTTACCTAAAGACAAAGCCAGATTTTCATGATTATCCCTCATTACTCCGATCTGTCCCATAAGTTGCTTTTTCGCGGCATGCAGTTGCGATGTCGTTAACTTTTCATTCCTCATCTTTCGCAGTTCTTTGGTAGCAAGTGTCAGGCATTTTTCTATATTTTTCTTATCGCAACCAAAGTAAATGGAAAGAATTCCAGCATCGGTATATGCCGTTACGGAAGAATCTACACTATATACATAGCCTCTTTTTTCCCGTAAAGAGATATTCAGCCTGCTATTCATCCCAGGGCCACCTAAAATATTATTCAAGAGGTTTAATACCCTCCTGTTACTATCCTGCAACGAATAGGAACGAAATCCAAACAAGACATGCCCTTGTGAAGTATCTTTGTCCGTCCTTTTTCTCTCAGGTACAATGGCACAGGGAGCTATCCGGTTGTTACGGTTTGCGGACAAGTGCAAACCGGACAAATATTTATCGGCATAATATACGACTTTCTTAAAGCTGGTCTTACCCAAAGAAAAGAATACTGCATTCTGCGGCTGATAATGATTCAGGATAAATTTCCGTGCTTTATTACTGTCAAAACCGCTTAAAAGCTCAGGTTCGCCCAAGATATTATGTCCAATTTGAGAGCCTGAAAACATCAGATTCTCAAACTCATCATATATAAGCTCTGAAGGGCTGTCTTCGTAAGAATGTATCTCGTCGATAATGACTTCTATCTCCTTATCTATTTCATACTGAGGAAATACAGAATGAAAAGTAATATCGGACATTAACTCGAATGCCCGTTGAAAATGTTCTTCCAGAAAAGCCGAGTAAACGACAGTCTCTTCTTTATTGGTATAAGCATTGAGTTCTCCACCAACATTCTCTATCCGATTGATGATGTGGCAGGAACGTCTCTTGTCCGTGCCTTTAAAAAGCATATGTTCGACAAAATGCGCCATCCCGTATTCATCCTTTTCTTCATCACGGGTTCCGGCATTCACTATAAAGCCGCAATAAGAGACATTACTCTCCAATGGCTTGTGCACGATACGCAGGCCATTCGGCAAGGTGTGAGTATAATAATTTATCATTTCTTCATATAATGTGCCCGTTCTTCGGGAGTAAGTTTCTCTATCGAATACCGAAGCGTGGTACGCGGCATTTCTTTATAATATCGATCTAAAAATCCGGTCAGCACCGTTTTGTCTTTCTTACCGGCTTCACGTAACAACCACCCGACAGCTTTATGCATCAGGTCGTGTTTATGATGCAACAACTTTTCGGATAGGGCAAGCAAATCTTTGAAATCGTTATTTCTGATGAATGGGAATGTTGCTAATACAGCAATTCTCTGATCCCACAACAATTCGCTATCGGCAAGCGTGTATAAAACAGAACGGTCTTTATCCAATAAGTATTCCCCTACGATATACTGACTGCTCAAATCTACCAAATCCCAGTTATTAATCCGATGAGTATGTGATAGATAAAACTCATATATATCTTTCCTGTCTTGCTCGCCGGCTTTTTTGAACCGTTCGACAAGAATTAACAATGCACAAAGGCGGCATTCGTGATATTCACTGTCCAGAAGAGCCTTTACCTCCCGAAACGGAATGTCTTTATATTTCTTAGCTATTTTACGGGAATCCGGAACGACTACCCCCAGAAACTTATCTCCTTCACCATACTGTCCTTCACCTGTTTTGAAAAAGTACGGTAGAAAATCTTTCTTTTCAGGAGTTGACAATGCTTCCAATTCTTCTTGTATCTTTTCGGCTGTCATATCATATCAATTTATATACAAATATAGTATCTTTGCCCGACGGGCAGAAAAAATCTTTGCTATAAAATTTAAACAGTTTCTAATGATATGATGCCGGAAGAAATCTTTCCATTAGTAGATGAAGCAGGTAATGTTATCGGGCAAGCGCCACGGAGTGTTTGTCACGATGGCTCCAAGTTACTACACCCTGTCATTCATTTACATATATTCAACAACAACGGTGAATTATTCCTTCAGAAACGTTCTGCAACAAAGGATGTTCAGCCCAACAGATGGGACTCTTCGGTGGCAGGACACATCGGCTTAAATGAGATTCCCGAAACAGCAGCCATACGCGAAGCATTTGAAGAACTCAGCCTTGTCGGAATCAAACCGGAATATATAACACAATATGTTATAGAAACTGATCGGGAGCGGGAATTGAGTTATTGCTTTTATACAATATATAATGGCAATTTCGTACTGAACACAGAAGAATTAGCAGATGGTAAATTCTGGAAGATGGAAGAAATACAGGCTCAATCAGGTCAAAACATATTTACTGCCAACTTTGAACAAGACTTCTATAAATTTCTTTACAAGGGGCTACCCGGACTTAGAAACTGTTTAAATTTTAGCGAAAAATATTATTATAGCAACGTGTAAAAAATAAGATGGCAATTTAGATAATAAGTAATGAAAACAATTTAATGCAACATTATTTTCGTATTTGTCATGCTGACGCAAGGAAGCATCTCGTGTATATTTTGTTTTGGAGAAACCGGATCCTTCATTCCTCAGGATGACAGAGAGTATGTTGTAATAATTATTATTGATAACTTATTATAGGATTTTTCGATAAAATTCAAACAGTTTCTTAGCTATTTTCTTATGCGTTTACCCTGGTCAGTCTATATAACAAGATATTATAATGGTTTGCGAATTTAAGAATTCAGTAATACATTTGTAGGCCAGAAACCGGAAGAGTTTTATGTAAAAGCGTGCAAAAAGCGTACGTTGATTTATGTCCTTAAAAATATAATCATCTGACATATAGCGATGTAGATTGCTTTACAAACGATATCACGGCGATAAGCCCCGCCTGACCTCCCCAAATGGGAGGAACCAGAGAGACTGTGTCAAAAGAAAACGAACAATTAATTATATACGACAATAATTATTTATAGATTTTAGTAAATGAGAAAAATATTCTTGATATTCCTGTTCCTAACGGTCTCCTTATATATTAAACCACAAGGATATATAAAGAATTGTTACTATGGTTTTACCTTTGAAGTAAGCAGAAACCCGAACTGGGGATACGGTGAACTTGTAATAACAAGTGTAGAGCCATATTCTCCTGCCGAAAAAACAGGAATAAAAGTGGGCGACATCATTATGGAAATTAATGGTAAAGCGACCTATTTGCGGGACAATCAAAACATAGCCGACTGGTTATTCAGCGATATGTACACTCCGGAGGTAAAATTCACTATTCGCAATATGAATACTTACTTTAAGGAATATACTTTGGAGAGGAAATGCATAACAGTAAATTCGGTGAGCGAACGGGAACTGTCCAATATATTCTCGTTTTACAGTCTGGAAAATACCGATCAAAGAAGTTTTACTTTGCCTTTATCCGTAGAACCACGCAAAGATGTGGATTTTACAGATTATCATAGTTATGACTTCTATAATCCCGAGTACGAAGTTCCCGCTATAGACAAACAAATCACGGCATTGTTAGAAAAAGAGTTGCAATCGAAAGGCTTGGTCCGTAACACAGAAGACCCCGATATAGTAGTGCAAATATATTATACCTATGAACCCAACCCGCAATTTACAGGGTTGAATAGCCCCGGCTACAAGCCTGGTTCATGGAGGTTTAACTCCG
>JAISES010000434.1 GCA_031263965.1 Prevotella sp.
GGAAGGCGCCAAGCCTATCAGGCCGATATTACATTTGGGACAAACAATGAATTCGGATTCGATTATCTGCGTGATAATATGGCTGTTAACCCATCGGATCTTGTGCAACGCAAACATAATTTTGCTATTGTCGATGAGGTCGATTCTGTGTTGATAGACGATGCCCGTACTCCATTGATTATTTCAGGGCCTGTACCACGTGGCGAACAACAGCTATTCGAAGAATTCCGCCCCCGTGTTGAAATACTGGTAAAGGCTCAACGTGAATTAGCCACCAAATTACTTGCCGAAGCCAGAGTGAAAATGAATTCGGAAGATAAGAAAGTACAGGAAGAAGGGTCTTTACTACTGTATCGCTCGTTCAAGGGGTTGCCTAAGAATAAACCGCTTATCAAGTTCCTGAGTGAACCGGGTATCAAGTCATCTATGTTGAAAACCGAAGAACATTACATGTCGGAGCAAATGCGTAATATGCATATTGTTACAGATGACCTGTATTTCGTAATCGACGAGAAGAACAATAGTATAGAACTCACCGACAAGGGTATAGACTTATTGACAGGAAATTCGGATGACCCTTTGTTCTTTGTATTGCCTGACATTAGCGCACAGCTTTCCGAACTTGAAAACCTGTCATTGACAGATAGCGGAAAAGCTGAAAAGAAAGATGAGTTGATGCAGAATTACTCAATCAAATCTGAGCGTGTACACACAGTCAATCAGCTACTTAAAGCTTATGCATTGTTCGAGAGGGATGATGAATATGTTGTTATTGAGAACAAGGTGCTGATTGTAGACGAACAAACCGGTCGTATTATGGATGGCCGGCGCTATTCGGATGGTCTGCACCAGGCCATTGAAGCAAAGGAACGTGTAAAAGTGGAAGCTGCCACACAAACGTTTGCCACCATCACATTACAGAATTATTTCCGTATGTATCACAAGCTTTCGGGTATGACCGGTACAGCCGAAACCGAAGCCGGAGAGTTGTGGAATATCTATAAGTTGGATGTGGTAGTAATTCCGACTAACAGGCCGGTTACACGTAAAGATATGAACGACCGCATATACAAAACAAAGCGGGAGAAGTACAATGCGGTTATATCAGAAATAGAAGATCTTGTAAATCAGGGTCGTGCGGTACTTGTTGGTACTACTTCCGTAGAAATATCAGAACTGCTTAGTAAGATGCTTGCCATGCGCAAGATTAAGCATAATGTATTGAATGCGAAATTGCACCAGAAAGAGGCCGAAGTTGTAGCGCATGCCGGACAACCCGGATCTGTAACTATTGCTACCAATATGGCAGGCCGTGGTACGGATATCAAGCTGGCGCCGAGTGTAAAAGAAGCCGGAGGGTTAGCTATCATTGGTACTGAAAGACACGAATCCCGTCGTGTAGACCGTCAGCTAAGAGGTCGTTCCGGCCGTCAGGGAGACCCGGGTTCATCCGTATTTTATATCTCACTCGAAGATGACTTAATGCGTCTGTTTGCATCGGAACGTATTGCCGGCATGATGGACCGTATGGGCTTTAAAGAAGGCGAAATGCTGGAGCACAACATGCTCAGTAAATCAGTGGAACGGGCTCAAAAGAAAGTTGAAGAAAATAACTTCGGCATTCGTAAACGCTTGCTTGAGTATGATGACGTTATGAATTCCCAGCGTGAAGTTGTATATAAACGTCGTCGCCATGCCCTTATGGGAGAACGTATTGGCATCGATATTGTAAATATGTTCTATGATACGGCCGTAAGCTTATCGGAACAGTATACAGATAATCTGGATTATGAAGGACTCAAGATAGACCTGCTTCGTGTATTGGCTATCGAAGCGCCATTTGATGAGCAAACATTCCGCACATCTAAATCCGATGATTTGACGGATAAGACATATGAAACCGCTGTTCAAAACTTTAAACACAAGATGGATCGTCTGGCTGAGATTGCAAATCCTGTTATTAAACAAGTTTATGAAGAGCAGGGCGACAAATTTGAAAATATTCTGATTCCTATTACAGACGGTCAACGCGTATATAATATTTCATGTAATTTGAAGGATGCATATGATTCGGGATCGAAAGAGATTATTAAGTCTTTTGAAAAATCAATTGTATTGCACACGATAGATGAAGAATGGAAAGAACATCTTCGCGAAATGGACGATTTACGCCAATCTGTGCAGAATGCAAGTTACGAACAGAAAGACCCTCTGCTGATCTACAAACTGGAGTCTTTTACCCTGTTTAAATCGATGCTTAACAGTATCAATAACAAGGCTGTTACTATACTTATGCGCGGACAAATACCGGTACGCGAACCGGAACAGGTACGACAGGCTGCTCCTGAGCAAAAAACCGATTACAGCCGTTATCGTACGGAACGTAATGAAGTAGAACCGGGCCAAAGAAGACAAGCTCCCGGACAACGTTCCGGCGAAGAGAAGCCGAGAATGGCTCCGATTCAGGTAGACAAAAAGCCGGGAAGAAATGAATCTTGTTTCTGCGGAAGCGGTAAAAAATATAAAAACTGTCATGGCAGGGAATAATGATTAAGAACCTGTTTTAATTTTATAGCAAATTTTTTTTATAGATATTTTCAGATGGATTTTGTTCTTTTTGCTTGCAGGTTTAGCGGGCTAAACCAAAAGTAAAAAGGGAAAAATACGCTGAAAAGAGCATAAAAAAATTGCTATGAAGTTTTTTTCAAATCCTATAATAATATTTTTCGATAAAATTCAAACAGTTTCTAAACAACCCTGATTGATATATGAAATGCCCGGTAGACTTTAAACTATCGGGCTTTTTTGCGACATTATATTTTCTTAATACAAAGAAAATTCATATCTTAGCATGTTTTTAAAGCTAAAAAAAAGACCTTTATTGAAAAGCTTTACACAAGTGTTTGAGAATAAAAATTTTATGTTAAAATAATGATAGAAGCAGAGGATAGAATTATTAGAATCAATATCGAGGATGAGATGAAATCTGCCTACATTGACTATTCAATGTCGGTAATTGTTTCCAGGGCTTTACCTGATGTAAGAGATGGCTTTAAACCTGTACATCGCCGTATTTTATACGGAATGAGCGAACTGGGGAACGCATCCAACAAACCTCACAAAAAATCGGCCAGAATTGTCGGAGAAGTACTCGGTAAGTATCACCCTCATGGCGACTCTTCGGTATATTTTGCCATGGTACGTATGGCTCAGGAATGGAGCATGCGTTATCTGTTGGTAGACGGACAAGGAAATATGGGTAGTGTCGACGGCGACAGCCCTGCGGCTATGCGTTATACAGAAGCACGTCTGAGCCGCCTGGCGGAAGAAATGCTGAAAGATATTGACAAAGAAACGGTTGATTTTCAGTTAAACTTCGACGATACATTGAAGGAGCCCACGGTTCTTCCTACACGCATCCCTAATTTATTGGTAAACGGAGCATCGGGTATTGCCGTAGGGATGGCTACCAATATGGCTCCTCATAATATGACAGAGTCAATTAATGCCACTATTGCATATATTGACAATAAAGGTATTGACATTCAGGGCCTGATGCAATACATAAAGGCTCCCGATTTCCCTTCAGGAGGATTTATATATGGTTATCAAGGTGTTATAGACGCTTTTGAAACAGGTCGCGGCCGTGTCATCATGCGTGGCCGTGCCGAAATAGAAATGGAAGGTAATCACGAAAAAATAGTGATCTCAGAAATTCCATATCTGGTAAATAAAGCAGAACTGATCAAGCATATTGCAGACCTTGTAGGAGAAAAAAGGCTTGATGGCATCAGCAATGTCAATGATGAATCGGACCGCCAAGGTATGCGTATCGTTGTCGATATTAAGCGCGATGCCAATGCGAATGTGGTTCTAAACAAACTATACAAGCTAACAGCCTTACAATCGTCTTTCAGTGTTAACAATATAGC
>JAISES010000467.1 GCA_031263965.1 Prevotella sp.
AAATATTATTAAATTCTATAAATAATTATTGTCGTTTCTTATTGTCAGTTTTCCGCGTCATTGCGAGGGTTTTCCCGAAGCAATCCATAAAATAACATTCCGACTGGATTGCTTCACCGCAAGCGGTTCGCAATGACGAGAGAAACTGACAATCAGACAATCAGATACGACAATAATTATAATATTTACGAGTTTGTTCCGGCCATGCGTAACATCAGTTATTATTATTCTGCCGCCAGATCGTTATATTCCGGATGATTTTGTATATATGCCTTGGTATACGGGAAAACAGGCTTGACTTTCAAGTAATTGCTTCTGGCATATTCCGGCAAAGCCTTAGAGCTTTTTTACATTTTATTGTTATTTTAAGCCTCATTAAATCTTATCTTTGCACAATCTAATCAGAATATAAATGAATAGAAGAGCCTTACTTATATTATTCCCGTTTCTGTTTTTTGCGTTTGCGCAAATAGCGGCAGCGGACGAAATAAAGACAATTAAGCAAAACTACAAGCAAGTATTGCTGTCCGGAGATCCCGCGGATAAACCTTTGTTGTCAATGCTAACATCGGATCCGCAGGAAACCTTTTTCTCCGACCAGATGGTTGTAGAATTAATGGAGCGGTATCCGGTCGGCAAAGCAAGAGTAGAAGAATTGCTCGGTAAAATACAAGCCGATGGTTCTTGGTCCGATGTAGATTATGCCAACCAAAATCGTTCGGGATGGCGTTCTAAAATCCATGTAGAAAGAATTTTAGAACTGGCAAGAGTGCATGCTAAGCCTGATTCGGAGTTTTACAACTCGAAGGAGGTGGCCGATGTTATTCATCAAACTTTAAAATACTGGTTCGACAAAAAACCTGTAAGCCCCAACTGGTGGTACAATCAAATAGGCATACCTAAAATATTAGGAGCTATATTCATTCTCTTTGAAGATCAGCTTAGCATCGCTGAAAAAGAGAACACAACCGAATTAATGGAGAATGCGAAATTTGGGATGACAGGTCAAAATAAGGTTTGGCTGGCAGGGAATGTACTGGTTAGAGGACTGATGCAAAATGACATCGATCTGGTTAAAGCTTCCCGCGATACTATTGCTTCCGAAATAAGGACCGATCAGATAGAAGGGATCAAAGCCGATGATAGTTTCCATCAACATGGAGCGCAACAGCAATTCGGGAATTATGGCGCAGCATACATTTCCAGTATGGGTATGTGGGCGCGGCTGTTTTGTGGAACATCCATTGCCTTCAATCAGGATCAACTGAATATTTTAAACAAACTGATAAACCAAGGTTATGCATGGATTCTCAGGAAAGGATATATGGACATTAATGCTTTAGGACGTCAATTTTTTCACCAGGCGCAAAGACATAAAGCATTTACCGTAGGGTTTGCGGCTAATGCTATGTCGCAGGCCGACATCGCGAACAAGAATGAGTACCAGAACTTACTGGCCGATAATTTTTTCTCTGCGGGAGAAGGTTCGAGCCTTATTGGCCTGAAACATTTTTGGATGTCCGGTCAAACTGTTTATCGCCGTCCGCAATGGATGGCATCGGTCAAAACGTCGTCGAAAAGGGTTGTGGGAGGAGAAGCCGGAAACGGAGACAACCTTAAAGGTTATTACCTTGCCGACGGTGCTCTCTATACATACATGGACGGAGACGAATACCTTAATATTTTCCCTTGTTGGGACTGGCGAAAAATACCGGGAATAACTTCATACCAAACAGATTCCCCATTGAAGCAACTTTCGTGGGGCGGATACTGTAACCAAAGCGATTTTGTGGGGAATGTTTCTGATGGCACAACGGGAATGACCGCTATGGATTTCAATCGCGACCGCATTACTGCCCGGAAATCATGGATATTTACCGGTGAATTTGTACTTTGCCTTGGCGCAGGGATAACTTCCGATAGCAGTTTAGTTGTAACTACATCTATCGATCAACGGATAAAAAAAGATGACTTGTATTATTTAAATAACAATAGTCGGGAGAAAGTCGATTCTGTAGCAATATCGGCAAACGACCGCTTCTTTCACGATAAGACCGGCTACATAATCCTGCAAGCATCGCAGGGAAAAGCAATCACCGAAAAAAGACAAGGTTCATGGGGAGATATCATGTCTATGTATCCGGAGGATTTTGTCGAAAAAAAGGATGTCTTTTCATTATGGATCGATCACGGAACGAACCCCGAAGACGCATCATATGAGTATATGATATTTCCGGCTTCAACATTGGATAGAATAAAGCAATTCGATACAAAGAGTATAAAAGTCATCAGCAATACTAAAGATATGCAGGCTGTAAAATTTGATGATAAAATATATATTGCCGCTTACAAGCCTGCGGACATACGGCTTACTAAAAACATTCATTTCAAAAGCTCAGACGCCGGACTGTTTTTAATCCAAGTCCAAGCCCAAGGTGAAGCAGTAAAAACAACGGTGTCCGACCCTACTCAGAAACTGGAAGAATTAAACTTTTCCATCAATGGGAAATCATTGATAATGAAACTTCCTCAGGGGGAAATGAAAGGAACATCTGTTACTAAGAGATTGTTTAAATCTTATTGCAGATCTTTTTTATAGGTATTATCATCAATAATATGTTGGCCTGTGCTTAGAGAAACAAGGCTTTCAGCCTAAAGTTGATGACATTGTGGGTCGGCTATCCGGTACAGCCTTCTCTTCTCCCGTCATTGCGAACCTGAAAGGTGAAGCAATCCAGTCGGAATGTTCTTTTATGGATTGCTTTGTCGTTGCACTCCTCGCAATGACGGGGGTAATAGAGCATAACATCCGGCCGTCGTCCTGTAAGGACAACATAACATTTTCAGTATTTTCGCTAAAATTTAAATAGTTTCTAATATAATTTAAATAGTTTACATGAAAGAATACAGGCTCACCGACTGGTTGCCAACGACCAAAAAGGAAGTAGAACTCAAAGGATGGGATGAACTTGATGTGATCCTGTTCTCGGGAGATGCCTATATAGATCATCCTTCGTTTGGTGCGGCCGTAATAGGGCGAATACTCGAAAAGGAAGGGCTGAAAGTAGCCATCGTTCCGCAACCAAACTGGCGCGACGACTTACGCGACTTCAAAAAACTGGGACGTCCCCGTCTTTTCTTTGGGGTTACAGCCGGAGCAATGGATTCGATGATAAATCATTATACCGCCAACAAGCGGCTTCGCTCCGATGATGCTTACACTCCTGACGGCAGAGCCGATATGAGGCCTGACAGGCCATCAGTCGTATATACGAATATCCTCAGGAATTTATTCCCTGATGTTCCCGTTTTGCTTGGAGGAATCGAAGCCTCACTACGCAGAGTTACGCATTATGACTATTGGGATGATAAATTACATAAGTCGATCTTGTTGGATTCGAAGGCAGATCTGTTAGTCTACGGGATGGGAGAAACCCCGTTAAAAGCGATTGTGTCGGAACTAAGAGAAGGGAAGCAGCTCGGCAATTTGAAGGATGTCCCTCAAACGGCTTATCTTACTGATTCATCTTCTTTAATAACAAATGAGAATGACACGTACCTGTTTTCTCATCAGGAATGCAAACAAGATAAATTAAAACAGGCTAAAAACTTCCGTATCGTCGAGGAACAGTCCAATATGCTCAATGCATCGCGAATCATTCAGAATTACGGCGACAAGGCTGTTGTCATCAATCCTCCATATCCTCCCATGCCTGAAAAGGAGATCGATGCTTCATTCGATCTGCCCTATACCCGCCTCCCCCATCCAAAGTATAAAGGAAAAACTATTCCCGCTTTCGAGATGATAAAATTTTCGGTAAACATACATCGCGGATGTTTCGGCGGATGTGCATTCTGTACCATTTCGGCGCATCAGGGAAAGTTTATCGCGTCGCGATCGAAAGAATCTATACTAAAAGAAGTAAAGCAAGTTACAGAGATGCCCGGCTTTAAAGGCTACCTGAGCGATTTGGGCGGCCCTTCTGCAAACATGTACAAGATGAAAGGCAGGGATGAAGGTATTTGTGCAAAATGCAAGCGCCCTTCCTGCATTCATCCGAAGATATGCAAGAATCTGGATGTAGACCATTCGCATCTCCTGGATATATATAAAACGGTGGATTCATTGCCCGGAATAAAGAAATCATTCATAGGCAGCGGGGTTCGTTACGATATGCTGTTGCACCGGAATGCAGATGACAGGCTGAATAAGACTTCCGATGAATATACAAAGGAACTTATATTGAAT
>JAISES010000469.1 GCA_031263965.1 Prevotella sp.
TAAACTCTTAAAAAAATACTGCCGGTTCTTGCCTGTACCAATTGTATCCGGGAAAAAGACAGAATGGAAAGATGGAAAATCCGTTGAAACGGATGAAGATAATGTTATAAACGAAACAAGCCCGTTGTGGACAAGAAAGCCGTCAGGACTGAAAGATGAAGACTACAAGAAGTTTTATCAGGACTTGTACCCATTCTCCGATGAGCCTATGTTTTGGATACACCTGAATGTTGACTATCCATTCAAATTGACAGGGATACTTTATTTTCCACAAATAAAGAGCAATGTAGACCTGAATAAAAATAAAATACAATTATATAGCAATCAGGTATTTGTTACCGATTCGGTAGAAGGCATCGTACCCGAATTCCTTACACTGATGCATGGAGTGCTGGATTCTCCGGATATTCCGCTCAATGTATCACGGTCTTATCTGCAAAGCGATCAGAATGTGAAGAAGATATCGGGCCATATAACTAAAAAGGTTGCCGACAGACTGGAAGAAATCTTCAGGAACGATCGCACTCAGTTTGAGGAAAAATGGGATAACCTGAAAGTATTCATTGAATACGGTATGCTTACGGATGAGAAATTCAACGATCGGGCGCAAAAATTCTGTTTGTTAAAAAACACAGATGGCAAAGCTTTTACATTTGAAGAATACAAAGCATTAATATCTACAAACCAAACAGATAAGGAAGGAAACCTGATTTATCTTTATGCAAACAATAAAGAAGAGCAATTTACATATATAGGCGCAGCAAAAGACAAGGGATATGATGTAATATTGTTCGATGGGCAGCTCGACGTACATATGGCCGGCTTTCTTGAACAAAAACTGGAAAAGAGCCGTTTCATCCGTGTAGACAGCGATACCATTGATAATCTGATAGTAAAAGACGACGCCAAAGAAATCAAGCTGACTGACAAACAAAAAGAAGAACTGGGCGAGGCTTTCACTTCTCAATTACCAAAGATAGAAAAAACGGAATTTACAGTCGACTATAAAGCTTTGGACGAAAAGTCCCAGCCTATACAAATAACCCAGAACGAGTTTATGCGACGGATGAAAGAAATGTCGGCAATGCAAACAGGAATGGGATTTTATGGGGAAATGCCTAATAACTACAACCTTGTACTTAATATAGAGCATCCGCTTATAAAGAACATTATGGCTGATGTGGACGGTAAAGACAAAGAAGCCGTAGTTTCTTATGCCGGCAGCAATTCTAATATTCGTCAATTAATCGATTTAGCTTTGTTATCGAACGGTATGTTAAAAGGAGAAGCGTTAAATAACTTCATAAAAAGAAATATGGAGAACATTTGATACATCCCTTATACACAATAAATTCATCGTAAAAGGGGGAGGATATGATCGTCCTCCCCCTTTTATAAGTCAAATTTTAGAAACTGTTTGAATTTTATAGCAAATTTTTTTTATAGATATTTTCAGATGGATTTTGTTCTTTTTGCTTGCAGGTTTAGCGGGCTAAACCAAAAGGAAAAAGGGAAAAATACGCTGAAAAGAGCATAAAAAAATTGCTAAGAAGTCTTTTTCTAATCCTATAATAATATTTTTCGATAAAATTCAAACAGTTTCTTAGTCTGTAAAGTATGAGTATTACAGAAATTATTCTATCTTTGTGCTGCCCAAAACACACGGGGGATTAGCTCATCTGGCTAGAGCGTTAGACTGGCAGTCTAAAGGTGATCGGTTCGAGTCCGATATTCTCCACGACAAACAGAAATCTTCAGGTAAAATGAAAAAAATCCATCTAAAAACAGATATAAAAATGAAAAAGGGCTTTTAGGATGGATGAAAAAGGTACTGGATTCCGGCTCTTTTCTCTGGATAATACTGAGTTATTTCGATTCTATTCAGAACAAAAGGACAATAATTCCCTATGCTATATTTTTTATATCGAAAGATGTACCCGGGATTTCTCGGCGGAAACGAAGGAGGCGCTTCATCTGCGGGATAATTCTATCTTGTTAATTGACAGACATATGGTGTCTGTTTTTTATCGTTTATCTTTAAAAGGATATGCAATTATATTTTCGGAAACATTTTTTGTATCATATGAAAATAGAGTTTTATTGAAGTTTTTATTTTTTCACAGTCAGTCGGAAGGCATTATCGATATGGGTTGTGCCAATATATATCAAAAAAAATGCATAAGTGCATTATGCAACGAGTATTATTCTCCACACGATGATTTCCGGGATACAGCATTAAGAAACCTATTAACAAACATAGTCCTGCTCTCTCCGGCAGTGAATTATGAAGGACAATTTAAATCGGGACATTTATTAAATTATGCCTTGGAATTTGCAGACCTGGTAGATAATTATGCTTTTTCGGCAAAGAAAAAAAACTTCTATGCAGAAAAGATCAATATCACTGAAAAAACCCTGGATAAATCATTGAAATGTATTTATCATAAAAAATATAAAGAAATGTTGGCAACCAGGATTATACTTGAATCGATAAGATTGCTTGTATTCGGGAATAAATCTATTACCCAGATCGCCAATGAACTGGGCTATGAAGTATCCTCTTTTATTAAACTTTTCTCACGGTGGAAAGGAATGCATCCGAAGACATTAAGGGAGAATTACCGTAAAATATTAAAAGAGATTGAGGATGGCAACTAAAACTCCCCGTTATAGCAGCGAAGATGTATTATATTATCTGGGTATTGAAGTCAATTCTTTCGATGAATTATATTTGCAAAAAGTCGCACAGGAAACAATTTATCATTATCACAGAGCCTCTTTTTATCACATTATCCGATATCAGGGAGAAGAGAATACCCACTATATCAAAAACAAAAAAATAAAATTCGCTGACAATTCTTTGTTAATCATTAACCATGATATTTTACAACAATATTCTAAGCACAAATGCAGCGGAGATATGGTGCTTTTCAACTTCAATTTTTTTACAAGCACAAAAGAAAAGACCGATTATCTGAACCAATGTACTCTTTTCGAGAATGATTATCTTGTTATACCTCCGGGATCAGATAGCTTCATGTCATCTGTAGATTTGTATTTTTCTTTGATGAAAACATCAATTAAGAGAAATAAAATACAGGAAGGGGATATCGTTTTGTTACGCAATTGGCTGCATAATCTGCTGATAATCGTTGAACGTGAATACCAGCTACAGAAAAACCGGATTGATCCCATTCACAATTCAGAGGATTGCATATTGCAATTCAAAGGATTGCTTGATATATATTATCGAAGAGAAAAACAAGTTCGTTTTTATGCAAAAAAATTAAATGTATCCGAGCGGAAATTGTCACAGATTATATATGCGGTTCATAGTATTTCGGCTAAAGAATACATTAATGAGAAAGTATTTCGGGAAGCTATCCGGTTGGTGGAAAATACAACACTTAATCAGGGTGAGATCGCGACTGAGTTAGGCCTCGATTTTACATATTATGTCAAATCTTTTCGTAAACGTTTTAACACAACTCCAGCTAAATACAGACAAAGCAAGAGGAATATTATTATTTAGAAACAGTTTGAATTTTATCGAAAAATATTATTATAGGATTTTGAAAAAAAACTTCTTAGCAATTTTTTTAAAATATACCTCAATACAAAGGCTCCGCATACTTATATAATACAAAACAGACTATTTTTTAGGATAAATAAATTGTATTAGTATTGTTTTTATGTAGTATTTTTATGCCCTAAAATTAACACAAATAAAATGGGGATATATTCACTAAAAAAACAAATAAAATATAGTCGCACAGAAGGTAAATTCAACGGATATTCCGGATGGACTGATACTATATACACATAAAACACATACGGCAGGTAAATGCTGTAATTCAAGCTTTATAAATCATCCATAGAATTATGACTTTTTTCAGCAGGATATTCACAAAATCCTGTGGTAATGATTCTTTGTTCCCACGATTGATGAGAAGATTGGTTTTATTTTAACCGGAATCAGGTAGATTCAACCGACAGCTAAAACAACAAAAACAAAAACATACAATAATTTTTATTATGAGAAAAATAATTTTATCTTTTGCTTTACTATTCTACATCCTGACCATGAACGCCCAAGTGACGATAGGATCGGGAATTCAACCGAACAATGACGCCCTGCTGGATTTGAAGGAAGATGCCAACGGGACAGCCAAGAAAGGCCTGCTTATGCCAAGGGTTTCATTAACGGCGGCCAACCTGCCGGCTCCTATGGCAAGCCATACGGCAGGAATGACAGTTTACAACCTGGCTACCTCCCCCACAGGAACGGCTCAGGAGCATTACGTGTCTCCCGGGTTCTATTACAATACCGGCAACCGCTGGGAGAGGCTGAATATGGGTGCAACCAATTGGTTTTATATGCCTTCCGTGGCCTTCAAAACCGACAAGGATGCTACAGGAGAGACAAAAGACCTTTACACCCTGTATAAGGAGCAATTTGCATCACCGGTAAAGGCAAGTGCGGGAGCTCCTGTGGGAGTACCTTATATCCCTGCTGCCGACCAGTTGTACTATTATGTCACTTATGCCGATCCTGCGGTCTTTACAATCAAGAGCATCAGCAATACGGGAATTATGAATTACGATGTGCGGGCGAGTGCAACCGAAAGTTCATATATTAATGTCGTATTTGTCCTGAAATAGAGGGGCGGAACGAATAGCCTGTTAATAGAATAATTGAAAAAGACAGAATGAAGTTTATGAAAACGATATTATACAGATTTTATCAGTTGATGTTCGGAAAGAGAAAAATCCTCTTTCTTGTTTTGCTCTCGTTGAGCTTTGTATCCGGCCTCAGGGCGCAACAAAGTCCGGGCGGTGTATCTAACGGATTGAGGCTTTGGCTGCGAAGCGACGCCCTCAGCGGAAAGATTGATAGCAGCAAGCCGAATAACGGCGCTTCCGTTACGTCGTGGAAGGATTTCAGTCAAAAAAGTAATGTCACGTATGGACTTCCTCCAACAGGAGGAACTAGCGGTAACAGCGATATTTATTTCAGGCCTCCGACATACAAAAGCTATGACCGCGACATGAATTTCCTGCCGACAGTGCATTTCGAAAGGATTGAAGGAAGCAGTGGTTACAGGCAATACCTGAGTGCAACAAGCGGCGTGATGGTCAACAAGTCGCCGGACACATATACCATCTTTACCGTTGCCAATATTAAATTTGATCTGGTAGCGAATACAGGATCCGCCCGGAACCCCGAGACAATTGCTTATTTTATGGGGTTCGGAGGAAACTTCATTAATGGAAGTAACAGTAACGGCAATGTAGGAAGCACCTCGCGCCGGGCGCCGGCAGTTGGCCTTACCGGAGGACGCGGGAGCAATAACAGCTCTTCCTTTGGAAAAGGGCGCTTTTACAGTTATGATTCAGGAAACGCTTATGACGGACAAAAAGACCTTTTTACTCCCCGGTCGACGCTTGTAGCCGTACATGAGGTAACAAAAAGCCAGTATATCCAGTACGAAGCCGATGGGCGTAAGGAAAGGATGGATAGAAGCAGCGGTCTTAGCGCGGCGCAAGTCAGAGCTATATCGAGTGATGGAGGTATTACTATGAATGGAGCGAGCATGCTTGGAGCAGGAAGCCGTCCCGCACGGAATATGATCGGATATATCAGTGAAGTGATTGTTTACGAACGGGTACTGTCCGAAAATGAGAAACAAGAGGTATATTCTTACCTGGGACTGAAATATGGGATAACTATTAGTCCTGACGGCAACAGGTTCGACTATAAGTTTTCGGATGGGACAATCCTGTGGCCCGGAAAGACGACGGCGTCATACGGCAAGTACCATCATAATGTGGCGGCCATCGTCAGAGATGATACTCAAAGACTTTGGAACGACAAAGCACGTTCGACAGACGAATCCAGCTTTGTTACCATCGAACTTCCGGGTGCGCCTGACATTAACGGAACCAAATCCATGCTGGCCCGCGACAAGACGGCAATCGTATGGGGAGATGATAACGCTTCCCTGACTAAGAGGGTCGTACCCATTGCCAGATGTGCTCCTTACGCATATGATATCGCACGGCTATGGATGATAGACAGTCATATGATAGCCGGCAGTAAAGAGCTTACACTCAAGACTTCCGGATTCGCAGACATGTATCCCTTCAACGGAGCCGGCTGGGATGTGTATCTGATGATTGCGAAAAACGAAACCGATGCAAAAAACGGAAAATGGGACAGGACGATCCCCAGTACCTATATAAATGGTGAACAGGTATTCAAGTTCCTGCTCGATGACAATTATCCTCTCGCTTATTTTTCATTCGGCGCCTCGCCCAATGCGGTGGTATGCGCGACATGCACGTTCTCGGGAGAAGAAAAACTACTGATACAACAGAATAATACAAGTTGGGGGAGCCGTGTGAAGCTTAACGGAGGACAATCTATAACGAAAACGAATGTTAAGACCGTAAAGGGGAATTTTTCGATGGATGTGAAATTCGAGGCTGCCGCAGGTACAACCCTGTCGGTGGATGCTCCGGCCGTACACAATGCGAACAGTCCCGTCCATCTGAAGGCCTCGGGTACAGCCAACGGTAAATCGACCATCACCTATACTTTCCGGCAACCGGCCGATGTTGAATTTGTGATCGGCGACATCGACCAGATGGAGGTTGTGGAAGTATACGGATATTGCGGAAACGACCAGATACGTCCGTCCCGGGTTGAGAAACTGCCGTTGAGCGGTCGCAAGGGACATACTTTCGATATACAGAACGTAAGCAAGATGGTCGGCAACGGAAAACAATCGCCGGGCAGGGGTAATCCCCAGGGGAAAGTATCCATCCAATTCGGCGTTCCTGTAGGAAAAGTCGTTATTGAATACACCAATACAAAGGGAGCGCTTAGATGGCTGGACCTTTATCCGTTGACCTTTTCCTGCCCTCAACAGCTTCCTCCGCCCAATGAAGCCGGTTATGCATTCGCAAAGAGAGGCCCTGCGAATGTGGATATCTGTGAAACGGTCGATTATTCGTTTACCATTATGAACGCAAATCCGGGATGCGACCCCGAGCCTGTCCGTTTCAAGGACGAGTTGCCGCAGGGAATGTACTGGGTACCTAATTCGCTGGTAGTGAATGCCGGCCAACTGGATGCAAATTATACGTTGACGATGTCGGGACGAACCTTAGATCTTAACGGCTTGCTTCTCCCCGGTTCCGGAAGGGAAACCCACGTCAGGGCACAGGCGGCATTCACCGATGACGCTGCTACCAACACATATTATTATAATCAGGGGGAAATAACCTATACGCGTAAAGACAATAAAAAGTCCGAGACGCTTGCCAGTACGGATGCTTATTACATATCCGGAAACGATAAGCGGACGAAGACCATGGTCACCGGAACCAAGACTTACAAATCCATTACCACGGATATGGAACTGATTCCTTCCTCATGTTTCAAGGAGGACAGGGAAGCGCAGGTCAAAGTGAAGGTACATAACCCTAACGGGCAAATACTCAGCGATTCGAAAAAGACTCTATATTTTGAAAGCTATTTCAACGATAATTTTTCGTATAAGGCAGGTTCATTAAAGATAAACGGAGCTCCGGTGAGTGATACTGCTTCCGGCGTAACTATCGGTACAGGCGACGATCGCGGAATTATTGCCCTTGAAGGTGTATCCGCCTTTATCCTGCCGGCCGCCGGCGATATGGAAATCTCCTATATCATCACGATTCCGCCTAAGGCAAACCTGACCTTCGATAACACAAGCGGCAAGATAATATACGATAATATGGTTGTCGGCCATGCGCTGTCTGCAATAACAAGCGATATCTGCCTGCAAAATGCTTTCCTTAACGCCTTGGATGAATATACCGTCACTTACTGTAGTTCCCCTGAAAGTATCATTTCCAACAAGATGGTACAGCCCAGGCTGAAATAACAGGACGGCAACCATTGCGGGAGTGACAATGCTTAGAAACAGTTTCTAAGTAACTTTACTGAAATAAAAACTTTCCGGCCGGTGGCGCGTAAATTAAATTTACACGCCACCGGTCATTTATTCCCTATCCGGTTTATTGTTTATTGTCCTTACCGAAAACTCCCTGTCTTTGAACAGTTCAGCAATACCGGTCAATTGTTTTAAGCGCAGTATTTCATCCATGTCCATCCCGATGTGTTTTGATATCCATGTGCCGGATTTTCCTATGGAGATCAGTTCCCGCACAATTTCCGACATCAGGGTTATGTCGTGGGTTCCCCTGGCCCTGTTGTGGCGTATGGTTGAAGCCATCCTTTCGCTTAATTCCCGTTTAGACTCACGTATGTAGGTTACAGGGAGCCTGCCCTGTGTACTTTGGGATATCTTCCGCGACCGGCGTTCGGCCTTCCTGCGGTGAAACCCGTCCACGATACGGATTATATCCTCTTCCGGACTGCCGACAACAGGCATGGTATAGCCGTCCTCCTCAATGGACGTAATCAGCAAAGTCATTTCCGGCGGGGCTACACTATTCGGGTTATAGTCGTTGCCTTCTACATTTCCGGATTTTTCCCATGCTACAAAGTCTACCGGATGATGTTTCATCGGGCTCACTTCATGCAACATGGACCGGATATAATTCAGGGTATCTATTTTTTCGTCCGTGTCTTCAATGCCCTCTATATAACCGCATATATTTTTTGTTATCTGTTCGATGGTATCCTTTTCTTTTTTCATAGCATTTCTTCATATTTCCGGATTAATTCCTGTTGCCTTAATATCTGCCTCTTTGTCATCGAGAAAGACAAGGTCCTGCATGTAATATCATTTTTAAGAATCGCCATACACATACGTTTCCATGAGAGGAAATCCGTTTTGTTATCCAAGCCGGGCAATGCGTCCGGAATAGTTCTGAAACGGACGACAGGCTTATCACCCTTTCCCCGTTTACTATACTGACGGGTATTGACAATCGTATCCGGATCCAGTTCTAATATATCTTCCTCGCTGACGGGAGAGCCAATCCTGTTCCAGTAACGGATAAACTTTATGAATTTGGACGTATATATGTTGCGGGTTTCTGCCGGAAGTGTTTTCAGCAGGAACTTGCAGTAGCTTTTCCATGTATGCCCCTGAGGAAGGTTTATCTTTTTGGCGCCTATTGCTTTGGTTCCGCAATAGATATTTCCGAAGTTGGCTCCGCTGACACGGTCTACCACCTTTACCCAGGTTTCGGGCTCCAGAACTTTGAAAAGGTTTAGCCAGGCTTTTTGCTCATCCCCGTAAGGCTCGCATATTCGCATTCTGGACAAAGGTACTCCCGCCATATAAAACAGGTCGTAGATACTGTTATAAGGTTTACTGTACTTGCCGTTGTAGGTCCAGATGTCCTCTGTGCGCCAGTCGCATATGGGATAAAAATTATAGGTATTGTCCGATACTTCTGTTGAGTAGCTTTTATCTTTATAGGAAAGTTTATCTTTCCGTGATACGGCATAATAACGGTTCAGGCTTTCGTCTGCCCTGATACCTATCAGGCAAGCGGTCTTTTTATTCCCGTGCCGTGCGCCGTACCAGTCACCGAATAGAGGGGTGAACTCTTCGAAAGTCATGTTTTCCCTGTAAAAATCAAAGGGATGATTGTCCTTATTGATAATGAAGCCGTATTCCGGCATCGGGCGTACCCATTTTTCTTTTTTCGCAGGCTCCCAGAATATCCAGAACGGCTCGTACATGGAAACCGCATTGGTAGTCGTCATCGGAAGGCATACCCAATAGGGTTCTATCAGGTCAAGAT
Organism: Prevotella sp.; assembly: GCA_031263965.1. GTDB lineage: Bacteria > Bacteroidota > Bacteroidia > Bacteroidales > Dysgonomonadaceae > Dysgonomonas. The sequence continues at coordinate 9,769 of JAISES010000469.1, forward strand.
TATCGAGGTACATCCGTTCAATAAAACCGGCGGTTCTTTTATAGGAAGCCTCCACATCTATATACAGCACCCCTACTTTACGCTTTATTCCGTACCGGCGCATATAGTCGAGGACTATATTGAGCATCACTCCGCTGTCTTTGCCTCCCGAAAAAGCAAGGTATATATTCTCAAATTCCGAGAATATATATCCGATACGTTCCTGAGTGACCTCATAGACATTCTTTCCCCTGTACCCATTCATACGATTTTTGCCATTTTAAAATACTTCGACCATTCCTTTTGTACAAAGAAGCCCATTTCTTCAAGGAGAGGCCGGTCCGAATTGTCGGCAACGAAAGTAACGAGCGTTCCTTTCTCAATATCCATAAAAGCCTGTTCTATCAATATCCTTAACAAGTCTTTATCCTGCCAGGTAAAGTCATTGCACAAACGGCCGTTCACAATGGAAATGAATCCGGTAACCAGATTCTTACCTTTGAGGGAAATATACCAAAGGTGGTCTTCTGTGTTTTTGAAAGGATAGCCTCCGTTCAGGCGGATAACTTCAGGGTTCATCACAAAAGGAGCTATCAGTTCATACAGGCGACTGTCGGTACCCCAGATCTTTTCTATTCTCATTTCATCATTATCGTGTGTCATACGCATATGTTTATAAGCTTTCTACAAATTTTCTCAGATTCTGCCGGTCTGTAAACAGCCGGTTGACCTGATTCGCCAGTTTTTCTTTGCGGGACAGGTTCTCTACAATCTTTCTGTCAATTCCGCTGTTTGTTATAAAACGTTTTACCGGAATGTCCCTGATCATGTCATTTTCCCTGATATAAGCAAGCTCCCTTCTGTAATCCCTGTATCTGAAAGAGAGGCTGAAGAAAATAATTTCGCATTGCGCCCCGACTCCTTCCATACATGTTTCCTGTATGCCTAATGTAGAAATAAGGTATTTCTTATTATTCCTCATAAATTGTGTTCTTTCGGTTTTCCTGTCGCTTTTATTTTTACCACAAAAAACAGCGCAGGATTTCCGGCCCCAGAAGCTTGTCAGCAGGTCCACTTCAAAGAGATACTTGCAAAAGACAATATATCTGGACTCTTCGGATGTATGTTTTTTCAGCAATAGTAACTTATTGGTATTGTAATAATAATTCCTTTTATGATCGACGGAAATATAACCGCACGTGATCCGTTCCATCTCCCCCATGATCCTGAAAATGTCATATACCTGTATTTCGTATTTTTCAATGAGCAGCAGCAGTTCATTTTTTTTTCTTCTGTAAGATTCTTTCTGGGAAGGGGTCAGTTCACAGATGTAGGTCTTAACATCCGGCTCAACATCCGGAATCTCTTTTTCATTGACCGAGTAAGTATAAGGCTCTGTCAATCCAACCAGATAAGACAGGTTTTTATACCCTAATATTTGCTTTCCGTCCACCCCTCCGTAAATAATATGCTTCCGTGAAAAATCTTCCCAATGGTAATATCCGAGTATATCCTTATTCAGTATCCGGTATTGCATATAAACATCATGGATATTGTTCACTATCAATGATTCGGTCATCATCAGTTTATAATTGCATTTGTCCGCTATATCCATCATGCGCCGTGAGCGTATGGCGTCGGGGGATTTGAACAGATGGCTGTCATCGATTACGAGCATAGTCCGTGTGTCCACTGACTTTAATAACTTTTCATAAGCCTGTATATTAAAACTTAAACTTTCGACAGGAATAAGGGATACCGGAAACCTTACCGCAGGCCACTGCTTCTCCATATCTTTTTTCAAATCGGGGATCTGTGCATTCGGTATGAATAAGTATAATTTGTTGATCCTGTTATTCAGGTAACGCATCCGGGCAAGGGATAGCGACAGGAACCATTTGTCGCGCCATCTCCCCGACAGTAAAACGGATACCTTCATGTTGCACAGGAAACGAAGGGCGTTCCCATAATAAGGGATAACGTTTTCGGCCGTAGGGACAAGTTCGTCCCGCAAGCGGGTAGCCAGAGGAATCTTCCGGTATGTCAATTCGCAATCGAATATGATTTCGTGGAACTGCTCTTCAAGTATCAGCTTAATCCGCGCAGCTTCCTGTTTGCGCCAAGAAGGGGCATAATCATTTGAAGAAACAGCTACATTGAGCCTGAAACTGTCGTTTACAACCTCAAAATAAACTTTTATCCTTGCCTTAAAGGGGGAATAATCCAGGGTGTAGGGAACATATACACGACAGCCCATATAAATATTATGATAAAGTTTTGAACCCTTTATCCGACTTGATAATTCTACGAGAGATTGTGGTACAACCATTAGCTTATTAGTTGTATAATTGTGAGCTATCAAATTTACTTAAATACAATTTGTTAAAATGAATATCTTACCGAATATTTGCTTTTATTAACATTGTCATAAACAATAGTTCGGTAAATAATCATTTAATGTTCACATTTGCAATGGATCTTACAAACAAGAATCAGCATAAAAAAATTGCTAAGAGGTCTTTTTCCAATCCCATAATAATATTTTTCGCTAAAATTTAAACAGTTTCTAAACAGACTTATATAAAAATTGTACTTTTGCTTAGAAAAAAAATGCAATGAAAAAACATGGGTAAAATTATTTTCAGATATGGCGCTATGGGCTCCAGCAAGTCCGCTCACTTATTAATGACAGGATATAATTTTGAAGAAAGAGGAAAGACTGTCGTATATGCAAAATCGAGTATAGACACAAGGGATGGAGAATATATCATTACCCGGTCGGGGATACCTCCTAAGAAAAGTTTAACCATTCCTGAAAATTCAAACTTGTCGCTACTATTTGGCAATCTTCGAAACCAGTCCGTAATTATGATCGATGAATGTCAATTTTTATCTGAAGATGACATTAACCAGTTAAATAAACTAAGCATAGAGAAAGATCTGGTGATAATTTGTTATGGATTAAGAACCGATAGCGACAGCAATCTCTTTTTAGGATCTAAAAGGCTGTTTGAAATAGCAGACGTAATAGAAGAAATAAAGTCCTGCTGTTCCAGATGTGCAAGGAAAGCTACCATGAATTTATATTTAGGAGCGAAAAAAGACGTGGTTCTTATCGGTGATAGTGGTTACTTACCTATATGCAGGGAATGCTATTTTAAATAGATAAATAAGAGTTTTAACGAAATAAGTAGATACGTAATGAAGAAAAAAGAATTTTTAGCTTTTTGTTTCGGGGTGTCAGCACTGTTTGCCGGAAATAATCTGTTTGCTTCCGGAATAACGGCACGCATCCCAACAGATAATACACGAATTACTATGGGTATTGATAAACAAACTAACCGTCCGCCTCAAAAAGACCGCTTGTTCGTTTCTCAAGCTGTAGAGAAGGAAATTGTACGTGTAAAGAAGTCGTTAGTCAATCCCAAGTTGGCCTGGATGTTCGAAAACTGTTTTCCGAATACGCTCGACACCACAGTGCGTCATTACACGACAGATGGCAAAGATGATACGGTAGTATACACCGGAGATATTCATGCTATGTGGTTGCGCGATTCCGGAGCACAGGTATGGCCTTATGTTCAACTGGCTAACAGCGATCCTCAACTTAGAGCGATGTTGGCCGGAGTTATACGCCGCCAGTTCAAATGTATAATTATCGATCCTTATGCCAATGCATTTCTCGACCCGCACGATCCTAATCCTGATCATCAGTGGATGAGCGATTTGACTGATATGAAACCTGAGTTGCATGAGCGGAAATGGGAAATAGATTCGCTCTGTTATCCTTTGCGCCTGGCCTATCATTACTGGAAAGTAACAGGCGATGCGAGCATATTCGATGATGAATGGTTACAAGCCATAACAAATATCCTTAGAACGTTCAGGGAACAGCAACGCAAAGACGGGGTCGGCCCTTATAAATTCCAACGTAAGACCGAGCGTCAGTTAGATACCCTTAATAACGATGGTCTGGGTAATCCGGTTAATCCGGTAGGGCTCATTGTTTCTTCTTTCCGTCCTTCGGATGATGCTACAACGTATTCATTTTTGATTCCTTCAAACTTTTTTGCCGTAACGTCTTTGAAAAAAGCGGCGGAAATACTGGAAACTGTAAGTAAAAAAACAGACCAGGCTAAAGAATGCCTTGATTTGGCCAATGAAGTGGAATCGGCCTTGAAAAAGTATGCGACCTACAATCATCCCAAATACGGTACTGTCTACGCATTCGAAGTAGATGGTTTTGGAAATAAATACCTGATGGATGATTCGAATGCCCCAAGCTTATTATCTATGGCATATCTGGGAGATGTGGATATAAATGATCCTATCTATCAGAACACACGGAAATTCGTATGGAGTAAAGACAATCCTTATTTTTTTAGCGGCACGGCAGGAGAAGGTATCGGTGGACCACACATCGGCTACAATATGATTTGGCCGATGAGTATTATGATGAAAGCCTTTACCAGCCAGAATGATGAAGAGATTAAATGGTGTATAAAAAAGTTATTGGATACAGATGCCGATACCGGATTTATACATGAGTCTTTCCATAAAGACAATCCTAAAAAATATACCAGGGCATGGTTTGCCTGGCAGAATACACTCTTCGGCGAGCTAATTCTGAAATTGGTAAATGATGGAAAAATAGAATTGCTGAATAGTATATAGTAATTCGCCCTTCATTGCACTTCTCGCATGACAGTTCAATAAAAAACTGATGTTACGGCCTTGCGTAACATCAGTTTCTTAATTTCTCTTTCCGTTCAATACCCAAATTATAATCCGATTATTCTTTTATCAATCTATTTTTTGCCTACCTTTGCACATGGTTTTGGTGTCGCTGTCTGTATTCTCAGATAGCGGTGAAAAGGGAATCAGGTGTAAGTCCTGAACAGACCCGCTGCTGTAAGCTCTTTTCAGTTAACAATGTTGCTGAAAAAGTTTTTGAACAATACTCAATACCACTGATTGACAGTCATCAGTCATCAGTTATCAGTCATCAAATCATTTTTGTTCACTGTTAACTGCTCACTGT
>JAISES010000492.1 GCA_031263965.1 Prevotella sp.
CTGTTGCCCTCGCCGACCCATCATCGCCTCGAAGGCTAAAGGAAGCACACGGGCTTCGCCCCGCTTCCTTTCACGCCCTCTTTGGCGGATGGGTTCCCCGGCTGCGGACAAAGGCCGGAATCGCAATGCGATGAAAACGTGCGTCAGCCTTGCGCCGTATGCTTTACGTGCGGGGAACCCGTCAGGAGAAAAATACGACTGGATTGCTTCGGGTAAACCCTCGCAATGACGCGAAAGAGAAAGTCAAAGCGGGCGCATAAAGCATTTTTGAAAAAAGAATATATAGAACGAACATATAAATCAAGCTATCTTCAACGATTGATTTGCATGATTTATAAATATTCATAACCGGAAACTTGAATTACTTAATTAATTATATCCAATTTAAAATATTTACAGAACAGCCATTACTAACTCGTACCCCAAAATAAAAAACGAACCAAATATCTATTTATGATCAAAGAAAATCTTATTTCTCTATATGAAACCAGTTTCAGGAACAACTGGGAACTAAAAGGTCTATCGGATTATTCCGAAAAGAAAACTTTATATTACAAAGACCTTGCCAGGGAAATAGCTCGTGTACATATCTTGTTGGAAGAAGCCCTGATAAAAAAAGGAGACAAAATAGCTTTGATAGGAAAGAACAACATTCCCTGGTGTGCGGTTTATCTGGCAACATTTACGTATGGAGCTGTAATAGTGCCGATCTTACAGGATTTTCATGCCGACAGTGTACAGCACATCATCAATCATTCCGAATCGAAATTATTATTTACCGGCAGCCGGATATGGGATTCTTTGGATGAAGATTCAATACCCTCTATCAGAGGTGCTTTCTCCATAAACGATCTTAATTACAAATGCCTGTATGAGCAAAAAGGGGAAAGACTGTCACAAATAGCCGAAAGTATCGATGAAAAGATGAATGAGAAATATCCTGATGGATATACGCCCAACGATATTGAATATGCCGAAGTTGACAATACCGAAGTAGTCCTGATAAATTACACATCAGGAACAACCGGATTTAGTAAAGGGGTGATGCTTACCGCTAACAATCTGGCAGGAAATATTACACATGCCCACTATCTGAAATTATTATTCAGAGGACAGGATATAGTTTCATTTCTACCACTGGCACACGCTTACGGCTGTGCATTTGAATTTCTATATTCACTGACCGAAGGTGCGCATACAACATTGCTGGGAAAAGCTCCGTCGCCTAAAATTCTGGCTGAAGCTTTTGCTGAAATCAAACCGCATCTTATAATATCGGTGCCCCTGGTTATTGAAAAAATTTATAAAAAAGCCATCTTACCCAAAATAGAAAAACCTGCGATAAAAACAGTCTTAAAAATTCCTATTGTAAGAGATCGGATTTATGCAAAAATAAAAAAAGGCATGATGGAATCTCTTGGCGGAAATTTTCATGAGGTAATTATTGGAGGCGCAGCTTTGAATGGAGAAGTTGAAGCATTTCTACATAAAATAAAATTCCCGTTCACAGTCGGTTATGGGATGACCGAATGCGCCCCGCTTATTTCATACGACCATAATTACGACTTTGTTCCTACATCTTGCGGAAAAATCCTCGACAATATCATGGAAGTGCGTATCGACTCCGACGATCCATATTCTATTGTCGGGGAAATACAGGTTAGAGGAGAAAACGTCATGAAAGGATATTATAAGAACGAAGAGGCTACAAAAGCTGCTTTTACAGAAGACGGATGGTTAAAAACCGGCGACCTGGGCACTATTGATAAAAACAACAGATTATTTATCAGGGGGCGCAGCAAAACAATGCTGCTCGGACCTAGCGGACAAAACATCTTCCCCGAGGAAATAGAGGCTCGCCTTGCCAATATGCCTTTTATCATGGAAAGCTTAGTTGTTCAGCGCAATGGCAAGCTTGTTGCATTAGCTCATCCGGATTATGAAACTATGGACGCCGCACACATCGATCAGGAAATGTTGCCGGCCATCATGGAACAAAACAGGCAAAACCTCAATAAACAGCTGGCAAGTTATGAAAATATCACATCTATACAGATTTATCCCAGCGAATTTGAGAAAACTCCCAAAAAGAGCATAAAAAGGTATCTGTATGAAAACTAGCCACTTGAGTATAAACTGGTAGTTTTTTTTGTGTAACATAGAAAAAAAATAAAAAAAAACACTAAAAAAAACATAATTATGCTATACAACATCCGAATAAATATATATATCTTTGCATCATGTTATCAGAAATAACTCAAATACATTTACCGTTTAAGTTTTAATAGAAAAGAAGATGAAAAAATTAGTTTTATTCGCTGTTGTTGCTGTTGCAATTTCTCTTGCATCATGTGGAGATAACAAAGCTAAAGAAGAAGCTGCTGCTAAAGCTCAAGCTGATTCAATTGCTGCCGTAGAAGCTCAAGCTGCTGCTAAAGCTCAGGCTGACTCTATCGCTCAGGCTCAAGCTATTGCCGACTCTCTCGCTGCTGCTGCTGTAAAGAAATAACAAGCAATTGGCCAAAGGGTTACAAACCTGTATGAGTATACTCATATGGGTTTTTCTTATTTTATCATAAGACTTTGACAACTTTTACGATACAAAGAAGATTAATTGCTATCTTCGCATGTTTTATTTTACACAAACATCTGATTTCTTAATGAAACCTGAAAAAGAATACTGGGATATAGAGATTGAACCGCGTGGAAGTAATTTTTCCCTTAATTTAAAAGAAGTGTGGCGTTACAGGGACTTACTTCAAATGTATGTCCGACGCGATATTGTAACAATATACAAACAAACAGTGCTCGGGCCTCTATGGTTTGTTATACAACCCGTATTCACCACTGTAATGTTTATGTTTGTATTCGGAAATATCGCCCGGATACCAACTGATGGTTTGCCTCAGCCATTATTTTATCTATCCGGAATATTATGCTGGAATTACTTTTCGGATTGCCTCGGTAAAGCATCCGGCACATTCCTTGGCAACGCAGGCGTATTCAGTAAAGTATATTTCCCCCGCCTGGTGGTGCCGATATCGGCTGTCATATCCAACCTTGTCAGGTTTGCAATACAATTATTATTATTTATTGCGGTATATATTTATTACAACTCTACCGGAAGCAATATATCGCCTGATATTTACGTTCTTCTTTTTCCCCTGCTTGTCCTGATGATGGCGGGCCTGGGCCTGGGTTTTGGTATTATTATATCCTCCGTAACGACCAAATACAGGGATATGGCCATTCTTTTCGGATTCGTTATCGGCCTGTGGATGTATGCCACTCCTGTAATTTATCCGCTATCGATAATGGCAGAGAAATACGAAAAATATATGTGGATTGTTCAACTCAA
>JAISES010000493.1 GCA_031263965.1 Prevotella sp.
TGTATGTCCCTTCTATATTATAGAAGGAGATTTTTAGCCTATAACAGGCCGTAGCAGCAGCCGGACTAAATGTTCGATGCTGTTTCGGCGCACGAACTATTTACCTGGCGACATTTCTGGAACAACGCAGTGCTTACGTATGTCGCAGGGTAAAATTTGTCCCCGCGATTAGGGGCAAACGTTGTGCTACCCAGGGACAATAATCAATGTTTTTGAATCCCTTTAAAAAGAACGTTATTAACCATCTCGCCGCCGCCGAAGCAGGCAGAACCTTTGCGGACCCCTTGGGAGCGTATTTCCGCGCCTTCACCGGGGCCTTCGAGCCGGACATGCCCTTTACCTTCTACTTTGAAGCGCGGGACAAACCGATCCTGTTCGTTTACGACTCAACTCCTATCGACCGCCGTTCCAGCCATGCCGCGTTCGTAGCCCGGTGCGACAACATAAAGTCCCAGATACTGCCCATTGTTCGTTGCGTTCAAGAACTCGTCGATACCGGCTGCCTGGAAACCAGCCCTCTGGATTACCAGGACCGCCCCGCTCTGCCCGTGGACTACGCAAACCACTGGCGCAAGTATAAGCAGTTCTACAACGACGTTATGACCGACCTTTCCTTTGTCTGCTGTTCCCGCTTTGAGCCCACTCGAAAGTTGTACGATCTGTGGGCGAAATTTAACCCGAAGGCGCTGGCGGGGTAAGGGAGGACGCGAAACCGCTCCATAATATGCTATGTTCCATAGTATGCTATCTATGTATAGATAATAAGGGGCAAGAATAGTGACGACCGCACTGCTTTGTGTAAAAGGCGGAGTAGTGGCACAATCAATTTATGGGACAGAACTACCAAATATTTTGTAGATCACCACTAAACGTTTTTACAACGGCTATCGGTTTTCCATAGCGCCAGGCACGGATATGAACGCCCGGGCAACAACGTTGTGGCGTTTGCACTGAGGGGGAAGCTGTGTCCAGCGAGGCATGCCCGCAAAGTGTATAAGATTGGAGCATATATGAATTGTTACGAAGATGGAAATAGATTAGACCCGTTTAAATTTAGGACCTGGAGCGGATTGGAATATCTGTATGATGACTACAGTGGTCTGATTTTCCCTGTTGAACCGGAAATCCTTGAAAAATTGTATGCCGGGAATAAAACGTATTTGAATATAGAACGCGGCAGATCGCCAGTGCCTGCTGAAATAACAGCGGGAAACATAAAAAGTTTTATAGAAAATAATAGTTTTAATCAACTTACGCTGGAAATGACGGCGGCCTGTAATTTCCGCTGTAAATATTGTGTTTATGGGGAACATTATCCTGAAACAAGAATGTATAGCTCCCGTAAGATGGATTTTATAACAGCCAAAAAAGCTGTCGATTATTGGACTTGTTCGACAACCCTGTTGGTTGTCTCTCAAGTCTTGCAAAATGCTCTGCATTTTGCAGTTTTTAAGCGGAAGTTGTTCGGAAACTGAAGTTTCCAAACAACTCTATTATATGAATCAAGTTGAACGGAAATATAGAAGAATTAAAGACAATAAACGACGCCCCGCTTTCGAATTGTTCTTGCAGCGGATGCGCGGCATGTTTGACTTGTCTTGCCTGTATCAGTTGCGCATGGTGTATAGTGATTCCGTTTGGGGGAGAAGCCGTTATTGCGGCGGACGCCGCCGCAGTTATATCTGCCGCCGCAACTACCTCCACCGGAGTATCTACCGGCGTAGCTACCGCCGCGCAAGGAGCATAAGGGCAGAGTAATTTTTATTCTCAGTGGGGTCTAATACCCCGTTCTTTAGGGCGGTTAGAAATGACAATACCAATAAAAAACAGTAGTAGACCCCCACAGTTAATAATTTTCTTACAGAATGGACGGCCTGGAGCATTATTTCCACGCCTTTTCCGGAGTCTTTGATCCGGATATGCCCTTTACCTTTATACTCATTGATGATGTTGCGGTTCACAACAGGTATGCGGTGTTATATGGTCAACATAATATTCCTATAGAAAAGATTTACTTTTCGGCAAATAAGGAGTAGTATTTTAACTTTAAAATGAGGAATCATATCTTCTGTATCTCTGTGCAATAATTATGGTTGAGTTGATAGCGTATCTGAAAAACGAACTTTTGAACAAACCATGATTATACCCAAAAGACTTATGTCATGACATTTTCAAAGATTACACTGTTCTATACGCAGTTACGAAGTTTGCTCATCCGTCGGCATAAGTTCCAATTGGTTCTGTTGGTGTTTCTGGCTATAGGCTTATCCCTTGTTGAGACCGCAGCAGTCTCCGCGATTATGCCTTTTATTTCGATTGCCACCAATACGGATTTGCTGGATAGGGGTATATACAAACAGATCTTTGATACTTTTCATTTTGTCCACAAAAATAGTTTTGTGATTGCTCTTGGTTTTGTTATTATAGGGTTTTATGTCTTCCGTGCCCTTTATAATGTGGCCTATACTTACATCCTTTCGCGGTTTTCCTTTGGGGTGTTCCGGTATTTTAGCGAAAAACTTTTTCGAATCTATCTGTCTCTGCCCTACCTGAGTTTTATCCAGAGGAATTCATCGGAATTAACCCAACATATTGTTACCGAAGCGAACAACACCGGAATGTTGTTGCTGAGCGTCCTTCATGTGTTTGCAGAAGCATTTACCGTTTTATTGCTTTACGGATTTATGGTTGCTATCCAGTGGCAGATAACCCTGGTCTTGACGGGAATACTGGGTTTGGTGGTTTTGCTGGTGTTGACGGTGGTATTACGCATGAGCAGACGTCAGGGGATACGGCGGGCTGAAGCGTATAAGAAGGTATATCAGATCCTGGCTGAGACATTTGGAAACTTTAAGTTTATCCGGCTTAAAGGCAATGGAGACAGCATGATTCAGGAGTTTACCAAGTTTACCCAAAGGATAGCACAGGCTCAGCGGATAAACAGCGTATTGGGGATTATACCCCGCTGTATCCTTGAAAGCACCGGATTTGCCCTGATCATTGGGACGGTTAATTTCATCTTGTGGCGGTATCGATCTGCGGAAACCATCATACCGGTTATTTCCCTCTATGCCCTTTCTTTGTACCGGATATTGCCTGCAGCAACGCGAATGTTAACCAGCATCAATCAAATATCATTTTTTCAGCGGTCCCTGGAAATAGTGTATGATGATATACACCAGGAAACCTTACAAGAAGGGAATGATGCACTAGGCTTTACGAAAACGATACGTATAAACAATCTTTCATTCAATTATATTGCCGAACAAAAAGTATTACAAGATGTCAGTCTTCTTATACATAAAGGCGAAAAGGTAGCGGTTGTCGGAGAGAGCGGCAGTGGTAAGTCAACCTTGATTGATGTACTCATCGGCTTACATAAGCCGGTAAAAGGCGTTTTGTATGTCGATGATGTAGCGGTAACCGATGCAAACGTCCAATCCTGGAGACGTAAGATCGGGTATATACCGCAAAATATTTATCTTTTTGACGGCACGGTTGGAGCGAATGTATCCTTTGGTTCTGTTACGGATAAAAACCGGATAATTGAAGTGCTAAAAATGGCCAATATTTGGGATTTTTTACAGGAACGAGAGGGAATAGACACCCGGGTTGGCGAGGGAGGTATTCAGTTAAGCGGCGGGCAAAAGCAGCGGATAGGAATTGCCCGGGCCTTGTATACTAATCCCGATGTATTGGTGTTGGATGAGGCGACCTCAGCATTGGATACCGAAACAGAAACGAAGATTATGGACGAGATATACCGTATCAGTACGGATAAGACGCTGATTGTAATTGCCCATAGGCTTACTACGGTTGAACGATGTGATAGAAGGATAGCAATTGAAGAGGGAAGATTAGCAGGATAAGTAAATTTATGTCTTCTCATAAAAATTATAGAATATATATAGTATCTTTGAACCAGGATAAACACATAGAAACCAGCCTGTTCTGGGAAGCAGGAGATTCTATTGGAATGAGTTTGGCATGGCTTCGTTTAAAAACATCATTTTTTGTGGATCGCTTTAAGATTTTTTTGTTTTGTAAATAAAGGAGAAATACTATGGAAAAATTTTTAATTTATTTTAACAAATCTGAATCAATTGATCATAGAGTGCTTGAGCCAACAAATTATAAATTTTTATGGTCAGAAAATAGGCATAAAATGGTTAATTCTGGAAATAAACTTTGGTTGCAACCAATTATACAATACCTAATAAAACCTAATATAGAATATGATTATTTAGATAATAATCTAACATATGACAAGATTAATTCTAAATACAATATGGTTGTAGTACCACGAGCGAATTTATTTGGGAAAGAATTATTTGATAAATTTGGGTTTATCAATATTCAATTCGCTGTTTCAGAATG
>JAISES010000520.1 GCA_031263965.1 Prevotella sp.
GTAGCAGGAAGAAGTTCTCTTTCCCGCATCTTGCGCTTGCATATCGTCGCCACGAACATCACCGTAATAAACCATGCGGGAAGCATAATATGTAGTTCTTGACGAACTACCCTGCAACCCGTCATACATGCCGACCAAAGCAGCCTTAGCATCGCTATAGTTGGTTATTGCCACATCTGTAGATATGGCCGTATATTGCTTTGTATCCAAGTAATCAGAACACGAAGCCACTGTTATAGCCACCATGGCTATGAGAAATATTTTAAATCTATTTTTCATCGTTCCTTATTTTCTAAATTAAAACTCTAACTCAATACCGAACGTAATAGTCTTCATAGGAGGCGTTTCAAATGTTACCTGACCATTGATTGGAGTTTCAGGGTCTAAGTACAAACCCGATTTCTTAAACGTCAACAAATTGGTCGCCGATGTGTATACACGCGCTTTGCCAAAACCAACCTTTTTCAAAACGTTTGTAGGCAAAGAATAGCCCAAAGTAACGCTTTTTAAGCGTAAATGATCGGTTGAATATAGCCAACGCGATGATGTTGTATTTACATTACCATATACGAATCGCGGCAATTTGGCATTATCGCCAGGCTTTTGCCACATATCTTCTATTTTGTAATAAGACGGTAACTGGGCACGATAGTTATATGTTCCACCACTAGACTGCAACCATGTAGCATAATCATATACCTGACCGCCTAAAGAGTAAGTGAAGACAAATGAAAAATCAATACCTTTGAATCGGAACGAATTTGTGATACCGCCTGTTACATCAGGAGTAACGGAACCTAAATTGATTCTTTCCGCCTGTGCCCTGTCGATAGTAATTTCACGCTCATGACCTTCTTTGTTGATATAGAAGGATTCTTTACCTGTGGCAGGATCAACTCCCGCATATTCGTAGGCATAAATAGAGTATAAAGGTTTTCCCTTTTCCGTAATGCTTACACCACTGATAATAGGTTCGTCTGTATTGCTGATTTTTTTCACCTCATTCTTGTTGTACGCAAGGTTAAACGAACTTGACCATGCAAAACCGGATCGTTGTATATTCTGGCTCTTGATTTCCAGCTCAAACCCCTTATTGTTGATCAACGCAATATTAGTCCAAGCCGTTGAAAAACCGGTTGTTTGCGAAATAGGAACCTGATATAACAACTCTTTTGTATCTCTGTTATAATAATCCAAGGTCACATTAATACGATTGATGAACGAAAGGTCGAGGCCAATGTTCGTTACAGCGTTCTTTTCCCATTTTAATCCATTATTCTGAATGGTTGTCTCGTTAGAACCTACCATGCCGTTATAATTCGCACCAAAGCTAAAAACGCCCTGATAAGCATACCATCCGTTTGGCAAATTCCCGTTAGTACCGTATGATAACCGGATCTTCGCATCGTTTACTATTTTACTAATCTCCGGCGTATAGAACGACTCACCGGAAATACGCCACGCACCTGACACGGAACCAAAGCCCCCCCAACGGCTTTCGCTCGATAAACGGGATGTTCCATCCCTGCGGAAGCTTGCGCTCAGGTAATATTTATCGGCATATGTATAGTTGATACGCCCCAAATAAGACATCATGCGGACTTCTTGTTTTCCGGTTTCGCCATCTCTTTCAGCGGCGCTGGCAATCTCCCTGAGCGTCACATTCGGAAAATCATAACCCATCAAGTAAGCATAGCTGTAATCCGTACCCTCTGTTTCGAAAGCGACTAAAGCATCTACCTCGTGTAATTTAGCAAACGTTTTGTTGTAAGCCAGTTGAGTTTGAGTGCCAAGTGTTACATAGTCCGTAATATAAGTCTGGTTCAAACCATTATAATTCATTCCATCACCTGATCGACCATCCCACCACGCAATTTCTTTATCCCGTATATAATCATAACTTAACCGTTGGCTCAGCACCAAGTTGTCCCACAAACGGTATCCTGCTTTTAATGAAGAGTTCAAGCGTAACAGATCGGCATCGTTATAATTGTAAACCATACTGGCCAAAGCATTAGCAGTAGCACCTGCAGGAGAATTGCCGTAATTATATGAACCATCGGAATTGTAAGGGTCAAAAGCAGGACTACCGGCCAGACCGAACGCGGCCATAATAGGACTGGCGTAAGACGTACCTTCATTACTACGTAATTGTTGTGTTTTTGAAATAAGCGCACTGCCGTCCAGAGTCAATCTGTCTGACTGATGGTTTACATTTACCCTACCGGTATAACGTTTAAAGTCAGATTGTTTTGAAAGGCCTTCCTGATTGGTATAACCTAACGAAGCAAAAAATTGGGTTTTACTGTCGCCGCCTCTTACATTAAATTCATAGTTGCTGTGCGCAGCTTTTTGCAATACCAGATCTTTCCAATCTATCCAGCCGTTAGCCGGTTTGTTAGAGTACTTATTAAAAGCAGCGTTATTTAATAAGAGGTTTTCAGCAGCTTCAGCGGATGCCGACGGAGCCGTACCGTTATCTTCCAGATAATTTTGCAAACCATGTTTCAAAATACTTCTACGGGTATCCCCATCCAGTATTTCACGCCAGTTGTTGATAGCAATATCAGAACTACCCCAGTCAGCTTTCAGACTCACAACCGGTTTACCCGCGCTTCCTCTTTTGGTAGTAATTACAATTACTCCGTTCGCCGCACGGGATCCATACAAAGAGGCTGCCGCGGCATCCTTTATTACTGTGATATTTTCAATATCGCTCGGATTAATCATCGACAAGGGATCCGTTCCTGATTGAGCATAAGAAAACTCAGAAATATCACCTGTATAAACAGGCACACCGTCTATTACATATAAAGGATTGGTCGCTGCACTGATAGAACCCGTACCCCTGATTCTTACAGATGTATAACCACCAGGTTGTCCTGCGTTTGCAGACACCTTTACTCCAGCTATGGAGCCAGCCAATCTTGATTGTACAGTTTCGGACGGAGTATCTTTCACATCATTTGTTCCGACCGTTGAAGCAGCCCCGGTAAACGAGGATTTACGGAAATTACCGTATCCTGTAATAATTACATCATCCAATAAAGTTTCATCCGTTTCCATCACGACTTTCATTCCCTCGGCGGCCCTGGCCTCAACAGTTACCATACCCACAAGGGAAAACACAAGGGTATTCTTTCCTTGGGGCACATTGATCGCAAACTTACCTTCCAAGTCTGTCACGACACCAACTGTAGTTCCTTTTACCACGACTGAAGCACTAATAACCGGCTCTCCGGCAGCGTCAACGACAGTACCGGAAACCCGAGTTGTTTGTGCAGTAATAAATCCTACACTTAATAAAAGGCAGGATAAAATAAACATTACTTTTTTCTTCATACAAACACTACTTTTATTAGTTTAAAAATAACCCGATGCAACACTTTAACACTTTGCTTCTAATTCATACATTTTAGCATCAGTTTGTTATTCACAGTACAAATTTAGACATTTTTCACGAAAAAACAAACTTTCAATTAATTTATACAAAATCAGACATTTTGAAAGGTAGAGCCAACGAATAGAGAGTTAATCGGTTGTATGAAATGAATATTTCTGTTAAATACAAGGTATTGTATAACATTTATATATAAAAAGGGAACAAATGGTCTGTATAATTAAGGTTAAAATTTAATACAGAGCATCATTTTTAACACTTAGAAGCATTATTATAAGCAGAAATACAAAATGACGGCATTATTCTGTTTTTAACACGCAGATATTATAATATTAGAAATATTATATAAAAATAACAAATAAGAAGACAAAATCTACAGCATATTTCCAATCTGATATACCATAAAGGAAACTATCCACGCCAACGAAGTAGTATAAATCACACTAAAAATACCCCACTTCCACGAACCGGACTCTTCTTTTATAGCAGCTATCGTGGCGACACATGGAAAGTAAATCAGCACAAAAAGTAACAAACTGACAATCACCAAAGGAGTAAAAGCAGGGGTGCCATCGGCTTTAGTCTCACTCAGCAGCCGCGCTTCCAATGTTTCCTGATTATCGGAGTTTCCTGTATATAAAACCCCCAGGGTACTCACTACAACCTCTTTTGCCGCCAGCCCCGAAAGCAGGCTCACACTGATTTTCCAATCGAATCCTAAAGGACTCATAACAGGCTCTATCGTTTTACCTACACGTCCGATATACGAATTTTCCTGATGGGCTATATTCCGCTGATCTTCAATCTCCTCTATCTGTTCGTCTTTTTGGCTTTCATCTATGTTCCGGTTTTCATACCGGAGCTCTACACTGGCGACCTTAGCGTCAAACAATGCTTCGCGCTCTTTGTCCTGAGGGAAATAACCTAAAAACCAGATAATAACAGATGCAAAGAGAATTACCCCTCCCATTTTTTTTAAATATTGTTGCGACTTGTCCCACATATGTATCGTCACCGCTTTTAATGTAGGCATACGGTACGGCGGCAACTCCATTACAAAGGGAGTATCCTCTTTCGGGAACAAGAATCTCTTAAATAATCTGGCTGATATAACGGCCAACAATATACCCGTAAAATATAATCCGAACAATACAAGACTGGCATATGATTTAAAGAAAACCCCTACAAACAATAAATAGACCGGTAAACGGGCGCTGCAAGACATGAAAGGATTGACAAGCATTGTAACCATCCTGCTATTGCGGCTTTCGATCGTACGGGTGGCCAGGATAGCGGGCACATTACAGCCAAAGCCCATCACTAAGGGTATAAAAGATTTTCCATGCAAGCCCATCTTGTGCATAACTTTATCCATTATAAAAGCAGCCCGGGCCATATAGCCGGAATCTTCCATAAAAGATATAAATGCATATAATATCAATATATTGGGTAAAAATACAATAACGCCTCCTACCCCGCCGATTATACCATCTACAACCAGATCCTTAAGCATTCCGCCGGGCATAATACCACGCACCAGGTTGCCAATGTATGCCACACCCGATTCGATCCACTCCATCGGATAACCTCCCAGCCGGAATGTACACTCGAACATAACCCACATAAAAAAGAAAACCAGAGGGAATCCTATATATTTATTCGTAACGATAGCATCTATAATGCGGGTAGTATCAGACTCGTTCGTTTTTTCTTTTAATGTTTGCTTCAATCCTCCGGCAACAAACCCATAACGGGCATTTGTCAGCACAGACTCGGTATCCTCGTTCAAGGTTTCCTCTATATTCTTTACCTCCGAATCTCTTAAAACAAGTAAATCCTTTTCATCAGATAGAGTGGAAACGTATTTTTCTATGTCCCTGTCCTTTTCTATTAATTTAACCGCAATATAACGCCGGGGAAACAACAGTGTACAAATGGTTTGCTTTTCCAGCATAATTTTCAATTTACTTATGGCATTCTCTACTGTATTGCCATAGTACACATGCACCCGCTTCACAACAGGCTCTTTATCTTCATAGACACGAATTACCGCATCAAACAAATCATTGATACCAACGCCGGATTTGGCAACAGTCGGCACCATAGGTATTCCTATCATTTGCGATAAACCCTGATAATCGAACTCACTGCCCGCATCCTGCAACTCATCGTACATATTGAGTGCGATAACCACAGGGGCTTCCATGTCTATCAGTTCGGTGGTTAAGTACAGATTTCGCTCAAGATTAGATGCCGCTACTATATTTATTATAACATCCGGCCTATCTTCAACAATATACTTCCTTACATATAATTCTTCCGGGGTATAAGCCGATAAAGAGTATGTACCCGGCAAATCTACTATCCGGAACACATATCCTCCGTGTTTAAATTTCCCTTCTTTAGAATCGACGGTCACCCCCCCGTAGTTTCCTACATGCTCATGCGCCCCCGATGCAATATTAAACAAGGATGTTTTTCCTGCATTAGGATTTCCCACTAATGCAACTTTAATAATCTTTTTATCTTCTATAGGCCTGTTTACCGGTTGATGAATTTCCTCATATATAATTTCGGAATCGAAAGCAGATTTTTCTAAATTATGCCCCGCCTCTTTATTGTCGGGATAAACGACTTCTATAAGGGCCGCCTCGCTACGACGAAGAGACACCTCATAATCCATAATTTTATATTTAATCGGATCTTTAAGGGGAGCATTCAGAATAACCTTAATCGTTTTTCCCTTAATGAAGCCCATTTCAAGAATGCGCTTACGAAAAGCTCCACTACCTTTAACTCGTACAATAACACCTTTTTCCCCGGTCTTGAGATCAGATAAAAGCATACTTAATTTATATTACTGGAGTACAAAGATGCGTATTTTTTATTAGAAAACAACCTTTATTTAGAATGAATATAAAAAAGGGAACAGGCGAAGAAACTGTTAGGAAATTCTAATTAAATTCTATTAAGCAAAATTCTGATCATAGCCAATTGTGTCATCGCCTGGCTGGTATCAGTTAACCTTTCATAGTCTCTGGAACTTCTTCTGGAATAAGATATCCAAGCCAGGGTTCTTTCGACAATCCATCTTTTTGGTAGAACTTTGAA
>JAISES010000105.1 GCA_031263965.1 Prevotella sp.
AAGCGATTCACCATTTTTTTGAAAATATAGAACAATATAAACCGGAGTTAGAGACCCTGCTTACTCTAAATTTTAGATTGATTAATTCGCAATCCGTTTCTTTTTGAGTATAAAAAGAAAAGCCATAATTTTGTGAAACATATGGTGATTGCACTGTATCAGTTAATAATTATTTTCACCAAGTAATAGTTCATCCACACTATTCAGCCAACCTTGATAATCGAAACGGGCAATAGCTTTATCCAGATCCTTGCTGTATCTGACAGATAATGAGGGATTATCCAAAACGGCCTTCATGCCCGCATACACTCCTTCCCCGCTATTTTCAACGAGCAGTCCGTACTTTCCGCCATCAACTATATCACGTGGGCCCCCGCAATCGGTGGTGATCACAGGTGTATTCAATGCCATTGACTCCAATAAAGTAAGGGAGAAGCTTTCACGCTCCGACACGCACAAAGACCACTTACATTGTAAAATATAAGGATAGGGATTATCCATACGTCCCATCAGAGTTATCTTGTCCAGCAAACCTAATTCCGATACATTTTTTATCATCGGTTTACTATCCATGCCCTCGCCGATGATATGAATGTGGAAATCATAACCGTCATCGTTCAACCGGAAAGCTGCATTCAATAATCTATCAATCCGTTTTTCGGGAGAAGTCCGGGTTATCAGTATAAAGGTGGTTTGTCCTTGCGGCAAATCAGAGACCGGCTCTTTGGACTTCTGCCTCAATCCGGAAAAATCGATAGCGTTGTGGAGTACTCTAATATCCTGCTCCGGCATATGCCCGTCATACAAAACATCCAGGCAGGCTTTTCTCGCTGCGCCGGAAACACAGACAACTGTATTAAAGCAACTGTATGACGTTTGCACCGCTCTTAGCTGCTTCTTATTCAGCCAAACCGACACACGCTCTCTAAAAGAAGCAACCTCATATTCCCGCCTATACAGGATATTGTGTATCCACAATATTTTAGGCTTTTTCATCTTACTGAAAATGCGGGCGAAGAAAGTTTCCTTGAAGCAAACGACCAGATCATAATCCCCGGCTTTCACTCCTTTCCACCATGCAAAGATACGGGGAAAGAAAACCATCATATTTTCCCCTGTTTTTCGTATCAAATGGGAAGGATTGTTTTTATACAGATAAATGACAGTAACTTTCTCCGATATTTCTTTCAGTAAAACATTTTTCTCCGAGGATTCCGGCAAAAGAAGCGTTATCCGGCATTCTTTTGCGACAAGATGATTGAGCAAGCCAACCAACAGTTTTTCAGTACCGCCCGTCTCCATTCCATCGTT
The DNA here is from genome assembly GCA_031263965.1 of Prevotella sp. GTDB lineage: Bacteria > Bacteroidota > Bacteroidia > Bacteroidales > Dysgonomonadaceae > Dysgonomonas. The sequence goes on from JAISES010000105.1 coordinate 1,312, forward strand.
GAAAAATAATATGCGTTTCATCCGGAATCAGGATATAATTTTCATTACTGCATCCGTCCAATAATCCTCACTATTCAGACACGGAATATAAGAAAAATCTGTACCTCCATACTGTAAGAACGTTTCTTGTGTTTTTATCTTAATATCATAAAGCGTTTCCAGATTATCTGCGGCAAAACCCGGGGCTACAACCAATATTTTTTTCAGTCCTTCTTCGGCCAACTCTTTTGCTGTCTCATCCAAACCGGGCTTGAGCCAGTCTTTTCCCATAGCCGAATGATAGGTCAACCGTGTTTTCTTCGTATCTATTTCCAATTCGTTTATCACCAAACGAATAGTTTCTTTTGTCTGATAAACATAGTCAAACTCCTTGCCTTTTTTCCAGCCTTCTTCCACATGAATCAACGGTAAACTGTGGAAACTGAAAATAATCTTATCGAACGGCTGATCTGTATATGGCTTTATGCTTTGTGCCAATGCCCTGATATAAGCCGGATGCCTGAAGTAAGGTTCAATAAATTTCAGTCTGAAAGGATACGGACGTTTAAAAAATTGTCTTCCGACAAAATCAACAACGGTTTTATAAGAGGATTCCGCATACTGAGGGAATAAAGGCAACACAATCACCTCGTGCAGCCTGTTATTTTTTGCCATCAGGCTATCAAGACCTGCCGTAACGTCCGGCTGCCCATACCTCATTGCTACAGCTACCGGCATCCCTGCTGCCGCCTCCAGCTTTTCCGCAAGCTGCTTTGCCTGATATAATAATGGCGAATCCTTTATTTCTTTATCCCATATCAATTCGTAATGCTTTGTAGAACCGAATTGTCTGAAAGGTACTATAAATCCGTTTACCAGAATAGGTCGGAACCAGTCGGGCACAGTCATAACATAGGGATCGGAAAGCATGGCCCGGATAAAGGATTTTACATCTTTACGTTCACATGTCTCAGGGCTGCCTGTATTGACTAATAAAACCCCTTTCATCGTTTCAGACTAAACATAGGTTTCTAACAATAGTACATGCGCATCGGGTCTGATAATTACACTCTCCGTATCAGCCGGAATGAGAACGGTTTCTCCCTGCCTGATATGCAGATCATTTCCTTTATTATCCCTTATACTGCACGCCCCGCCCATACAAATATAAATAATGAACGAATCTATACTGGCATAATCACGGGTTATATCTTTTGTCGCATCCAGCAGATTAGTTGTGAAGTATTTACAAGATTCCAGTTCTACCGGTTGATTTTCCTTCCTCACATAAGATGTACGGTAGTTATCGTATACCTTATAATCGATCGCGTCTTTTGCTAATCCTGTATGCAATTCGCGCCCGTTTCCACCGGCATCTTTGCGGTTGTAGTCATAGATACGGTATGTTATATCCGATGTTTGTTGTATTTCTGCAATAAACGTACCTGCCCCAATAGCGTGCACACGTCCGGCAGGCAGGAAAAAGACATCGCCTTTGTTTACATCATGCTTGGCCAGATAGTCGGCAAAGGTATTGTCCTCAATACTTTTTACATATGATTCGGGAGTCATCTGTTTTTGAAATCCCGAGTACAGAAACGCACCTGGAGCGGCATTTATCACATACCACATTTCAGTTTTTCCGAAAGAGTCATGCCTTTTCTTTGCCAGCTTATCATCGGGATGCACCTGAATAGACAGGTTGTCTCGGGCATCGATGAATTTGATAAGCAACGGAAACTTTGTCCCAAATGATTCATAATTCTTTTTGCCGACTAATTGCTCTTTATATAAAGAGATGAGTTCATCGAGACTCTTGTTTTCCAGTTCGCCGTTAGCTACTACGGAAATATTGCCTTCAACGCCCGATACCTCCCAGCTTTCACCTACCCCATCTTCAGCAGGTGTTATTTTCTTGAATTCACATATTTCATCTCCTCCCCATATTATGGATTTGAGGATGGGCTTAAATTTTAATGGATATAGTTTCATTTTTGATATTTATATTATAGATAGAATGGATTATTATACGCCTTAAATTCAATGTACACTTTTCGCGCACTGCTACATAAAACTCTTCCGGTTTCTTTCCTACAAATTTATTACTAAATTCTTAAATTCACAAACCATCATGAGTTCCGGAAAATAATTATTGCCGTATCGGATTGTTCTCTTTCTCCCGTTATTGCGAGCCTGAAACGCAGCCTTTTAAGCGACGGACTATTTCATTTATACTTAATTGGGGCGGATAACTCAAATGCAAATGAATATGATCTTTACTGACAACTCCTTTAATTATTTGAATATCCAAAGAATTACATACCTGACGAAGTATTTCGCGACAGCGTAGTTGGATATCGCCTTGTAGTACATGATAGCGATATTTGGTTATCCAAACCAGTTTTATGAAGTACATTTCCCAAGGAAAACAGCTAAGCATTGATGTTACGCTTATTTTACCACGGCGGTACACGAAGGCATCACAGCGTTTTTTTTATTCTTGTCAAGCTTTAGCTGCGCCGTGTGCTTTACGTGCGGGGAACCCGTCAGGTGAAAAAGGCGTAAAATGGGATGCCTGTCTGAGCCTGAAAGGTGAAGCAATCCGGAAATTGGCCGGTTAGCGGTAGGGGCAGTCCTTTGTGACTGCCCGAAAAAATACAACTGGATTGCTTCGGGTAAACCCTCGCAATGACGGGAAAGAGAAAGTCGAAGTGGGCGCTCAAAGCATTTTTGGTTCCTTTTGTATTCTATGATACATGCCAGTATTTACAGTTAATAAACATTAATAAAAACAGACATATACAGATAAACAAGTTAAAAAACAAGGCTCTATAACGAATAGAGTGGGTAATCGAAATTCAGTTTAGCAGTCAAGAAGTATATCATGTTGATGAAGTTTCTGATATTTCTATAGCCTCTGGCTCTTCTTTTGGCCAGGGTACATCTCGTTTCTTACCCCCTATATCTATAAAAAAGATTTGCTATAAAATTTAAACAATTTTTAAATATTTTTTATATGTAATTTACTCACAATAAGCATTTTGAGTTCTTTTCTGTTTTTAATATACAAAAGAAACACTTATATTGTTGCTGTCTTTTGATAAATAATACGAATTTCAGCTTAATTTTGTAATTATGGACAGATATGATCTGATAACGATAGTGGGGCCTACTGCTTCAGGAAAGACAGGGTTTGCCTGCCATCTTGCCTATGCCCTCAATGCAGAGGTTGTCAGCGGAGATTCGCGTCAGGTGTACCGGTCTATGGATATCGGTACAGGAAAAGATCTGGGAGACTATGCCGTTAACGGCAAAGCTATTCCTTATCATCTTATAGATATTCGTGAGGCCGGCGACAAATATAATATCTATGAATATCAGCACGATTTCCATAAGGCTTATACTGAAATAAAAAGCAGGGGAGTACTTCCCGTTTTATGTGGAGGATCGGGCTTATATATCGAATCGGTGCTGAAAGGTTACTCTTTGGTAAATGTGCCCGAAAATAAAATTCTACGAGCTCAATATGAATGTTATAGCCTGAATAAATTAACTAAAATACTTGCAGGTTATAAATCATTGCATAACACTACCGATGTAGATACCGCACAGCGTGCGATCAGGGCTATCGAGATAGAAGAATATAAAAAGGAGCACCCTCTGGAGCAAAACGAATTCCCCCCTCTCAATAGTTTGGTCGTAGGCGTAAATATAGACAGGGAATTGCGTCGCGAAAAGATTACAAAGAGACTAAAGGATCGTCTGGAAGAAGGCATGATAGAAGAGGTGCAGGATATTCTGGATAAAGGAGTGAAGCCGGAAGATCTGATATATTATGGTCTTGAATATAAATACGTCACCATGTATGTGCTGCAAGAGCTTACTTATAATGAAATGTTCTCCCTGCTGGAGATTGCCATACATCAGTTTGCCAAACGCCAGATGACATGGTTTAGAGGGATGGAAAGGCGAGGTATTTATATCCATTGGATCGATGCCCTGTTGCCTGTCGATGAAAAAATAGAAAGGGTTAAAAACCTGTTAATATGATAATAAAATAACTTTCGTAAGTTTGTATAAATAATATCGACCCATTATGAACAATTACGGATTTGTGCGGATAGCGGCCGCTACTCCTTCGCTTAAAGTTGCAGATTGCGATTATAATATAAATGAGATACTTAAACTGGTAGCTGATGCTGAGAAAAATAAAGTCTCAGCCATTGTCTTCCCTGAATTAAGTATTACAGGATATACATGCGGCGATTTATTCCTGCAACATACGTTGCTCAAAGGTGCGAAACAGTCCCTTCTCAGAATACAGGATGCAACAAAGGGATACTCTGCCGTTATAGTAGTGGGAATGCCCCTGGCGGTATCTGATAAGCTTTATAATGTGGCAGTTGTAATTTGTGGGGGAAAGATTTTAGGCGTTGTTCCGAAAACATTCTTACCCAATTATAATGAGTTCTATGAGAAGCGTTGGTTTTCATCATCGGGCGAATTAAAAGATGAAGTTGTTTATTTGTGCGGCAACTGTGTCCCGATTGGTATAAATCTTATTTTCGAAACTCAGGACTTCAAATTCTCTGTTGAAATATGTGAAGACCTGTGGACGCCGATTCCTCCGTCAAGTATTGCTTCTTTGAATGGGGCGGAAATCGTGTTCAACTTGTCGGCAAGTAATGAAACAACAGGGAAGCATATCTATCGGAAGTCCCTTATCGCCCAGCAATCGGCACGCTGTATTGCCGGATATGTATATGCTGCTGCGGGTAGCGGGGAATCTACCACAGATGTTGTCTTTTCGGGCAGTAGCATGATCGCCGAAAACGGAGCGTTGTTAGCCGGGGCTGAGCGTTTTTCGTTTGACAGCCAAATGGTTGTTGCCGATGTAGATGTAGAACGTTTGAGAAGTGACAGGTACAGGAATAAGTCGTTTTCCTTATCAGAATATAAGTTGATAAACGAACTTGAATATCAGAATATCCGGATCGGCAGAGAAATATCTGTGGGGGAGTTTTCCCTGAACAGGTATGTTTCTCCGACGCCTTTTGTCCCTTCAGGCGACAGCACGCTGAATGACAGATGTGACGAAATATTCTCGATACAAATGGGCGGATTGGCCAAGCGGCTGTTGCATACCAATAGCCGGAAAGCTGTAATAGGGATTTCCGGCGGATTGGATTCTACATTGGCTCTGCTTGTTTTGGTGAAAACATTCGATAAGCTAGATATTCCTCGCGGGAATATATATGGTATTACCATGCCCGGATTTGGAACGACCGGACGCACATACAACAATGCAGTCAAGCTGATGCAGTCGTTAGGCGTTACCATTAAAGAAATATCTATAAACGAAGCTGTTATCCGGCACTTCAAAGATATAGAGCACGATATAAATACCCGCGACATTACTTACGAAAATTCCCAGGCGCGCGAACGTACGCAGATATTGATGGATTACGCTAATAAAGTAAACGGGCTGGTGATCGGCACAGGCGACCTGTCTGAGCTGGCTTTGGGCTGGTGTACGTATAACGGCGATCACATGTCGATGTATGCAGTCAATACCGGAATACCAAAAACCTTAGTTCGCACGTTAGTTGCCTGGGTAGCAAATACACACATGGATAAAGCTTCGAGAGAAGTGTTGGACGATGTGTTGGATACTCCGGTAAGTCCGGAGTTGCTTCCCGCTGATACAAACGGAAACATTGTTCAAAAAACAGAAGATGCCATAGGCCCTTATATATTGCATGATTTCTTTTTGTATTACATTCTTCGTTTCGGCTTCACACCGGCTAAGATATATTTTCTTGCAAAACACTCTTTCGGAGAAGAGTATACAAAAGAGGAAATACTCAAATGGCTCAAAGTCTTTTTCCGCCGTTTTTTCTCTCAGCAATTTAAACGGTCCTGTTTGCCCGATGGCCCGAAGGTTGGGTCTGTCAACCTCTCTCCGCGTGGCGACTGGCGCATGCCGAGCGATGCTTCCGTATCCCTGTGGATGAAGGAACTGGACGCACTGGAATAACCATCCTGCACCTTTTCTAATTCAGATTTCTGGACATTACAAACCCAAAGTATCTCTCAATATCTTGTAACCGGTTAAACTAATTTTAACCTGAATCCCATTTTTTAGTTTCAATAGTTGGTTTTGCTTATTGTAAAGTTCTATTTGGGCGATAAATTCTACATTTACAATACTTGACCGGTGCACACGGACAAACTTCTCGGAAGGTAATGTCATTTCAAGCGACTTCATAGTCTGTTCTTTCAGGAATTTGCCTTTTCCTGTATGTATCATAACGTAGTCGCCTTCTGCTGTTATGCAGATTATTTCGGATATCATGATAACATCTATTTTCTGTCCGTTCTTTACAACGATGCGCTCGATTGGCTCAATAGCTTTTTCCTCATTCTTTTCCGGCAGGATGTTTATTGTCTCCTCTTTCCTCCTGTCTTCTCCTTGTTTGTTACTGTTTTCGTCAGAACTTTCCGGGTATATGAGAATTATCAGGCAATAGACCATGACTGAAATCACGATCCGTACAGGGATGGTTGGAAGCAGTTCTTCCCATTCGCCGGCAGGAAATGAGATATACAGGATAATATATTCCATACCTAACCAACAGGCAACAAACAACAATCCCAGCGCACCGTAATTAATCAACCTTTGCCGCAAAAACAAAGAGGAGAAATGGCTATACTTTACTATATTCTTTAAAAAGAAAAACAAAGCAGAGAGAATGCTTCCGGCAACCACGGCATCGGTCACCAATATTGTTTCAGAGATACTAAGCAAAGGCTTGATGCTTATGAATAGGACTAAAGCAGCTATCAGAGCAACGAGTATATGGATAAATATTGTGTGCCGGTTTTCCATTAAGTAATCAATAAAAATTAATGACGTGTTTATATGTTCGTTTATCCAAAACAGTTTCTGCGCGCAATCACAGATTGCTTGCGTTCCTTTTGCCCTCAGCAGCAAAAGGAACCAAAAATGCTTTGAGCGCCCGCTTTACTGTGCGACCCGTAGCAGGCTCAAAGGCTAAACGGGCTGAACTCGCCTTTCAGGCTCAGACAGGCATCCCGTTTTACG
>JAISES010000013.1 GCA_031263965.1 Prevotella sp.
AATCGGGAAGCCAGTATGTTTATGATTATTTGAGAGTACAGTTGGAAGAAACAGACATCACGCCCGTTGCAGGTACACGATTAACGTCTTCTCCATTGGGTATTTATGTAAACCAAAGCGATTGGACGCATGTTTCAATACCGTTGCCGGATTCTTATAAGGGAACAAGTAAACGGTTGATTTTTTCCTGGGTAAATGATGATTCTTACGGGGAACAGCCTCCGGCAGCCATTGACAATATTTCTGTCCGGCCTGAAAGCGCTTCCGGCATTTCTACTGTCGAGCCAAATGTTTTTACAGTTTATCCCAATCCTGCCAAAGATATTGTTACCGTCAAACAGGCAATGGGTAAACGCATTGCTGTTTACAACAGTATCGGCATCAAGATATATGAAAGGGATAACTTGCAGGAAGAAGAAACGTTTTCCGTATCATCCTGGTCTCCGGGGTTTTATTTGGTTCAAATAATCTCTTCCGGAAAACTGGAAAGCGTAAAAAAACTTGTAATAGAATAGTCGTAAATCAAATTATTACATAAAATGAAACGGAAAAACTTTTTCATCGCACTCGTGGCGATGCTATTCGCGGTAAGCGGCAGCGGCTACGGGCAAACGCCCGTAATGGAAAATAATTTTTTAAAAATAATACCTTACAAGTGGCTTGGAGCGTCCATCCGTTGGTGGAGTATTCTTATAATGGTCACGGCGGCGTTTTTAGAGATTTTGTAGAAAATGGTATGCGATTCTACCGGAAAACACCTGTAACCAGTTCTGATATAATCTATCTTGCGGCCGATGGTTGTATTTTGCGCTATGAGTGCAATTTTTTCTATCAGCAAATGATAGTATTTGTCGGCTTGTTCTTCCGACCATTGAAAATAGGTGTATCGCCATATTTGCTCAAGGTCTTCGGTAGCTTTTTTGCTGATAGTGTATGGGTTCATAAATACTTCTCATGAATTTGTTGCAGAAAAGCTTGCGCGTCGAAGTCATCGATCATTGGCGACGTTTCGCCTGCCATCAGTTCGTTGCGTAGCATATTCGTTTTTTTCTCTTCCATTTCGAGCAACAGAATGGCTTTGCGAACAACATCGTTCACCGAGCTGTATTTGCCCGACCTCACCGCATTGGCCATAAACTCATCATAATGCGTACCCAATGTAACTTCCATGATTTTTATCTTAATTATTTAATGGTGACAAAGGTACGAAATTGTTGGTTTGTATCCTACAATATAAACGAATCAAAAAAATAACAGAAAGAAAAATGCTATGTTTACGTTCGGAAAAAATTATAAATTAGAGAAATATGAAACGGAAAAACTTTTTTATCGCGCTTGTGGCGATGCTGTTCGAGGCAGGGGGGAGCCATCGCCCTGTATGGATTTTACTTTCGGCCCATCCGATTCCAAACTCGGCTTGTTGTGGGATTATCCGTACAGTATCGTTAAAAGCGCCAACAACATCCTGACATATACTGACGACGTAGACAACATTTCCGAAGCGGAAAAAGCGGAATACAAAGCAAAATCCCATTGATTGAAATTTACAGCCAGACCGGACAAAGATTACATGCCGAGAAACAGCATACCGGAAATATCAACATCCCATCCCTCCCCGCAGGCATGTATATCATCAGGATACATACAGACAAGGATGTAACAGATAAAAAACTGGTAAAAAAATAGTCACAAAAAATCATCATCATTATGAACTCAACCCATTTATAATTATTATCTTTGCAAGCAATTTACTATTAATACATATTAAAACAGCTAACATTCATGAAAGCAAAACTTACATTTATTGTCTCAATTGTGACATTATTCTTTATTGCGTGTACGGACGATGAGATTGCGAATCAGGATAATAAGGATTCAAACTCCAATTCCGCCCTGGCCGATGAAGAATACACCAATCAATGGATATATGACCAGATGCGTCGGGTTTATCTCTGGAATGATAAATTGCCTGCATCTCCCGATTATATGCAACATCCGGACAAATTCTTTTATAATATCCTTTATAAATACGGACAGGTTGACGGAGACCGCTTCTCCTGGATTGAAGAGGATAAATCTAAAAAGACAGCGACAAGGGCGCTGTTTGCCGATGTAAGGCTTGGGTTTGACTGTATTCCAATGGCTTATTTCACGGGAAACAATGAACCGTCTTCCGTAGGACTGTTTGTTATCACCGTCGATGAAGGAAGCGACGCACAGGCTAAAGGATTGAAAAGAGGGCAAGTGATATATCAGGTAAACGCTATAAATGTAGATTCCGAAAACTATAGAACAATACTTGACAACCTTACTTCCTGTACGCTCGGAGTATATAATAGTCTGGGAAGAAAAGACGTATTGAAGACTTTCAACGCTTCTGCATCAAAACCGTCGCCCGTTTTCATCAGTAAAGTGATCACACGTTCGAACGTAAAAATAGCTTACCTGATGTACAACGCATTCGAAAAAAATTCCACCGATATAGAAGACAGTTATGAATATGATATGGAACTGATACGAAGCATACAAAACCTCAAAGAACAGGGAATTACCGAATTTGTTTTAGACCTTCGCTACAATCTTGGCGGTTATCTGACTTCGGCAATGAACCTGGCAAGTGCATTAGTCCCCAACAGAAGTACCGAAAAAATCTTCGCAAAACAACAATATAATGCTCATTATACGGATTCTTTGAAAAAAATGTATGGAGCAAATGTATTCAATACGTATTTTCTTGACAAAGTATATGGCACCAATCATGAAATACCGAAATTAAACCTTAACCGCCTGTATGTAATTGCCACAGATTACAGTGCATCGGCAAGCGAACTGATTATACACGGACTGAGACCATACATGGATGTATACCACATCGGCCTGACGACAACAGGAAAAGACAAAGCTTCCCTGACGATTAAGAGTAACGACAAACGTATTTTATGGCAACTGCAGCCGATTATCTCCCGCCTCACTGATGCCAAAGACGAAGGCAACTACTTTAACGGACTTAAGCCCAATTACGAAATATCGGAATGGGCAGAGGGTTATCAAATGGCTGATGCCTATTACATAGACGGAAACGGCCAGCGAGTAGATATTCAACTCCCATTGTTAAGTAGGTGGAAAGGCGGTTTATATGAGTTGGGAGATCCGTCGGAACCGTTACTGGCAACAGCCATAGAGCAGATAACAGGCGTCGCCCGTACAAGATCTTCGGAAACCACAGTTCCGGACAACTGGATAATCAAACGTGTTCCTCAAATAAAACTCGACAAGAAAAAAGCAGTTATCCTGATAGATAAATAATAGATGACACCTTATTGGAAACATTGTTTAGGGGCATTGCGTGCAATGCCCTTACGCAATTAACCTTGTTGAAAATAATAAATTTCCTTCGACATCAAAATCCCTTCCTCATAACCACCTTCGCTGATTCTTCTTACAAGCTCAAACCCCTTTTTCTTCCAAAATTCCATGCTGCCCTGAACGCTAACAAGCGATTGATCATTCAGCCGGTATTGACCGGAAACTTTGTCGAATACATCAATCAGCCGTCCTGTAATACCTTGCGCACGGTATTGAGGCAATATCGCGATTTCGTGCAGATACATGCAATCTTCGTCCCCTGTTAAAACCAGTCCCGAATCTAATGGCTTAACCATCTGATTTTTATACGGATGAAAAAAGATATAGCCAATCATCCGGTCTCGGTAAAAAGCTCCCCAGGCTCCATCCGGAAAAACTTTTACCAGCGTATCATACACGAATACGCTTTCACAGTAAGCTTCCTGAAAGCATATTTTCTGAATGTCCATCATTTCCGGTATATGGGCTTCCAACAGGGGATTAATTTCTAAAAACTTTTCCATATTTGATCTTGTCATAGCTGAAAATTTATGGCAAAGGTAGAAAAAGTTGGCTGTATTGATTTGCTCAACTAAGAATAATCCCGTACTTTTGTCCTCAAATTCTTTCTAATTATGTCCGAATCGAAACAAATGGTGCTCCGTACAGAGAACTTAGTCAAAAAATATAGAGCGCG
>JAISES010000237.1 GCA_031263965.1 Prevotella sp.
CCTTGTTGCTTGTGCTGGAATTAATGGAAAATCATGGCAATAATTGGAGAGAAAATCTGATGGTACAGAGATTCGCTTGCTGATCAACTTGGGACGTGAGAATTATTCAGCGAACCCTAGTTACTACATAGGTGCTAAAACGGCAAACGTTTATGTATTGTTGTATATTAGGCATAAATAGGAATCAGCCTCCTCTAGGTTGAAATCGTTGTGTTTTGCAGATTACTTTTCTTGTCGCATCCGTATATCGCGCCAAAGTAGATTTAACCTTTCTTTCAGCGTTAAAGTTACGAGTGGAAATCGAGGTTAGCAAAATAGGGTAAGCTCCCTTACTCCGTGTCATTTCAATATATTTTACTAAATTCTCGCTAAACTCCCCTTGAGGTTCAGTACGTTTATCCGCGTGTCTCAGACTGGCATTGTATAACCTATGGATTTAAAGTCCATAGTCGTTAAGTGTAAACTATATAAATCAGTTTCTTTGGTTATTTTATTCTATTAAACTTCAAAATGTGTGTCCCAGCTTCCAACAGTATTGTTTTTTCTCCCTTTACATTATCAGGGAGATTCAATGTCGCTGTGCTATTAGGCGGAATAACAACCTCGTATGTTATATTCTTTTTCTTTGACGACCACTTTGATACAATTTCCCCATACGGTGACTGGTGTTTAGACTCGAAGGTTTCTAAACCTTCTACAAAGTTCGGACGAAGAATAATGTGTTTGAATCCGGGCTGTTGAGGATCAGGGAAAATCCCTCCCAATCCTTTATAAAACCATGCACTGACTTCGCCAAACATCATATGATTGTCCGAAATATCCCTCTCGGCTTCTAGATCCCAGTTTTCTAATAAGGTGGTTGCTCCATTCACAATCCACCATCCCCACGAAGGGTAAGTATCTTGAACAGCTACCTTATATGCAACTTCTGCATACCCATTCTCACTCAATGCATTCAATATGGCTTTCGCCCCCAACACACCCACATCCAGATGGTACCCTTCTATCTTTACTCTGTCAGCCAGATTTCCGGTTACTTTAGCCACCATATCTTCCGGTACTATTTTCCATTGTAGCGGCACGCTGAGTTCGGTCTGCGATCCACTTGCGTAGATACCTGTTTCTTTGTTTAGAAATTTATTGTTTATTGCGTTTTTGATTTTTTCAGCTAATGCCGAATAATAGATAAAATCTTCTTCTTTGTTAAATATTTTTGCTGCATCGGCCAAAATTTTAGTATCGACATAGAAATATACAGAGGATGTCAGTTCCTTATCAGAGCGAGCTCTTACAGGAACCCAATCGCCACGCCCCCATGTCGTTAAATGTCCCGGACTAATACGATCTACGTAATTTACATATCGTTTTATACTTTCATAGCATTCTGCCAACGGCCTGCTATCCCCATAGAACAAGTATAAATTCCATGGAATAATGGCAATTGTACTTGTCCAATCCAGCCCGTTATCGGTTCCATAACCCCATCCACCGGTCGGAATAATATCGGGCAGTACACCGTTAGGTTGTTGCTCGTCGCGATGGTCGGCCAACCATTTTTCATAGACTGTAATCCCATCAAAGTTGTACAGAGCCGTTTCTATCGCAAGATGTCCGTCTCCCGTCCATCCGTTTTTCTCTCGTTGCGGGCAGTCTGTCGGATAACCCATCAGGTTTGACAAATAGGCATTGTCCGAAGCCCGGCATAACCTGTCGATCAATGGCTTGGATGTTTTTATTTCTCCCACTTTGGGTACATCGCTATGCATGAAATAGGCAGTAAGGCTGCTTTCTGAAAGTTGGATTGGCTTGTCGCTGGTAATTTCCACATAGCGGAATCCTTTATAATTGAACTTGGGCATAAATTCGTTTTCGCCCTTACCATCCAGAATCAAGATATCTGTCTGAAAAGGATCTTTTTCTTTATCGCCACGGTAGTATACATCTATGTTAGACATATCCACACGTCCGCTTTCGTATAGCCTCTCGCCATGTTTCAGTTTAACGGTGGTTCCTTCCTCGCCCGATACTTTTAACTGTGTTACTCCCGCCATGTTCTGCCCAAAGTCGAACACATAAGTATTCTCGTCAAATTTCTTCATCGATTTGGCCGGAACCGTAGCGACATTGCGGATAGGATGCAATTGCTGTGCCGAAACTACGGCCGAGGGAACAGAGCGATATCTCACCTCATGCCATTGCGAGTCGTCGAAAGAGGGAGTGCTCCAACCATCTTGCTCAAGACGCATATCATAGTGTTCGCCGGTATATATACTATTGAGGATGAGTGCGCCCGATGAGGTTTTCCAGTCTCTTTCGCTTCTTATTATTTCTTCCGTGCCATCGCTATAAGTGATTCGAAGATCGAAGCAAAACGCAGGACGATTGCGCCAAGGTGCACGATCGAAATTCCAAACGGCAATAGACTGATGGTTGTACCACCCATTGCCAAGCAATACGCCAACAGCGTTTTCTCCGTTCTGAATATATGAAGTAACATCGTGAGTCACGTACAGATTGCGTCTGTCAAAACGGGTATAGATGGGGTCTAGCCGGTGATTTCCTATCTTCTGCCCATTGATGTATAACTCGTACAATCCGGCAACAGCTATATACGCACGTGCCGAAGATATGGTTTTATTTGTTGCAAATTTCTTACGGAAATAGGGAGCGGGCTTGTAATTGATGTCTTTCCCGTCGCTGATCCATGCGCCTTGCCAGTTTTTGATATCCATCATCCCTGTCTCGAACGAGTTGACGGCAGATGATTCCTTTTCGCTATCTTGATTCCAAACTATTACTTTCCAATAATAGCGACTAAAGGGTTCAAGTTTTTTGCCGTTGTAGACCGTCAGCATAGCGTCTGAATTCAGCTTGCCGGTATTCCACATATTCCCATGCTCTTTTGATACATCCAGCGAATCGCGTCCTATTATTATCTGATAAGAGGTTTGTTTGGTTCCTTGCCTGTCGTCCTCTACCTCTAGCATCCATGTCAAACGTGGGGCATCAGTATCGATACCTAAGGGGTTTGTGAGATGCTCGCAACGCAGATATATCGGTTGAGAGGCAAACGTTGCAATTGAAACAAGCGAACACAAAAAAGAAAAAAGATATTTCATTATAATAGATTGTAATTTTCCACACACAATAACGTAAGAATTCCAACGATAAGGTTCGCATCTTCCTGAATTCTGACAGCAAATATACGTATCTTGGGGTATACAGAAGTATGAAATTCCGGTGGAAAAATAACAAAAGGGCTTCACATGATGCCATTTTGCTGATAAGTGATATAAAAAAGACAATTTTGACATTTTATTCTTTTGAAAACATCTACCTTAGGACTAATATTTCTAATATCCTTTTATTCACAACTATGAGTTACCGTAAAATACGTATTATCCTGCTTTGTCTCTTTTGTATTAATAATTTTTTGTTTTCTCAAATTCATTCCGATTTCCGCTTCAAAAAAATACAGGTAGATGACGGGCTTTCTGAGAATACCGTCTTTTGTATTCTACAAGACTCGAAAGGTTTTATGTGGTTTGGAACAAAAGATGGACTTAACAGGTTTGACGGATACAATTTTAAAATATTCAGGCACACTATCGATGATGGAAAATCGATAGGAAATAATATAATACGCTGTATTGCAGAAGATAAAGCCAACAATCTTTATGTCGGCACCGAGGGAGGACTGTATATAATGAATATGGTAGACGAGACATTCAGAAGAGTAGATAATATAACCGGCGATGGCTTCCAAATCTCTTATACAGTTAATGCCATTCATTTAGATTCTCATGGAAATATATGGATTGGGACAAATTCGCAAGGGATTTTCGTTTATGATACGATTCGTAACGAACTAAGAAAAATTAAAACAAATGGTTTTAATTTCGATTCGAATATAGTATGGACGATATATGCCGATGCTTCAGGTAATATATGGGCGGGTACGAGACTAGGGCTATTAAACTACAATCCCAACACAGACATGCTTGATCCTGTGGAAAGTATGTATAGTTTCAATGATAGTTCCAAACATGAGATTCAAACGATATTTGAGGATCAGAAAGGGTCATTATGGATAGGAACATGGCATGAGGGACTTCGTTTTTATCAAAAACAATCGAACACGTACAGAACCTTTCTGAAATCGGAGAAGACATCTCTTGCAGTTACACGCATCATGGCTATTTTTCAATATGTAGATAATATTCTACTTATCGGCTCTGATAACGGATTATATATATTTAATCCGGACACGGAGGAATATAGCAGGATAGATGTTCCCAATATGGATTATAGTCTAAGTGATCCGGGTGTATATTCCATCTATAAAGACAGGGAAGGAGGTATATGGATAGGGACCTATTCGGGTGGAATTAATTATCTGAAACCGGGCAGATCTTTTATCGAAACCTATAATCCTAATATTTTATCCGGAACATTATCGGGCAAAACAGTCGGACAATTTTGCGAGGACCAGCATGGTAATTTATGGATTGCCACCGAAAACGGTGGAGTAAACTACCTCGATACGAAATCGAAAATAATCAGCCAGCCTATCAAAAGGGCGTACTATGATGTACGCTCCTTGATGCTTGACGGAGAAAATTTATGGATCGGCACTTATTCGAAAGGAATTCAGATATATAATACAAAAAATAAATCGTTCTATACTTTCGAACAAGACAAAGGCAATGGTCATGGCATTCACGGCGATTGCATATATGCTTTGTATAAAACAAAAAACGGAGATATTTACGCAGGTACTAATACGGGGCTAAACAAGTACAACAAAGACAAAGACAAAAACAACTTTACCCATATACCGGAAGTCAAAACTTTCGTTTTCGATATCAAAGAAGACTTTCAAGGGAATTTATGGGTGGCAACCTATGGTTCGGGCGCTATAAAGTATGATATACAGTCAAAAGAATGGATCCATTATGATGCCATACTCCCGCAAAGCAATCCTTTTGTGGGAAGTCGACTGATCAATATTTATATTGATTCGAGAAAAAGACTGATTTTCACAAGTGAAGGGCGAGGTATTTTTATTTATGATTACAAGACGGATTCTTTTACCAACATATCCGAAAAAGCCGGACTACCGAATAGTGTTATCTATGGAATACAAGATGATCCGCAAGGTAATTATTGGTTGAGTTCCAACAAGGGTATTATTCAAATAAATGATATTGCGGATATAAAAACTATTCGGATATACAGTAAAGAGGATGGGTTGCAAAGCTCTCAGTTTAATTATAAATCAAGCTATAAAGTCCAAACCGGCAAACTCTACTTTGGAGGAATCAATGGATTTAGCTCTTTCTATCCGCAGGATATAGATAAAAACAAAAATAAAATCCTTCCGCCCATTGAAATAACACAAATAAACATTTTAGGCAATACTGATATAGAATTCAGCAATGAGATCCAGAGAAAGATTAATGAAAAGCAGAAAATAATATTACCCCATAATCAATCTTCGTTTACCATATCGTATATAAGCCTTAGTTATCCGATTCAATCGAAAAGCCAATATGCATATAAGTTGGAAGGGGTAGACGAAAAATGGAGTTATGTAGGAAACAATAAAAATGTGACATATCTGAATTTAGCTTCGGGCAATTATGTCTTTAAAGTGAAAGGTTCTAATAATGACGGGGTATGGAATGAAGAAGGGACTCAGATAGAATTGGAGATACTACCTCCGTTTTGGCTGTCAATTACTGCTAAAATTATTTATATTCTCTTAATTGTCTTATTTATTTATTTGATAATATCTTTTGTTTGGAAAAAGAATAACAAACGGCAGAGGCAGCGTCTTGAGACATTCAAAACAGAACAGGAAACCCTTGCTTTTAAGTCGAAAATAGATTTTTTTACAACAATTGCCCATGAAATAAGAACGCCGTTAACCCTGATTTCAGCACCACTGGAAGAAGTCATCAATTCGGAAGAAGGGAGTCCGGAGACAAAACAAAATATATCTATAATCGAGAAAAACTGTAATCGGTTGACAGAGTTGATCAATCAATTATTGGATTTCCGGAAAATGGATTCGACCCAATATATAGTCAATCCATCGAAAATTAACCTTCATACCTATATGAACGAATTATATTATCGTTTTAATAAAACAGCACAGAATAAAAATATCGATTTTATCTTACAACTCCCCAAAGATGAATGTTTTGTATATACAGACAAGGACGGTTTGACCAAAATAGTAGGGAATCTGCTCGTCAATGCCCTCAAATATACTAAAGACAAAATAGTATTATCGCTCAACAAAAGCGACGAAGAAATATACTCCATATCAGTAACCGATAATGGTAAAGGTATTGCGGACGAACATAAAAAGAATATTTTCGACCCTTTCTTTCAAATTCAATCTGATAATAAAAACGGCATAGGGCTTGGTTTGTCACTCGCTAAAAATTTAGCCGGAAAATTGAATGGCTCGATATCAGTCCTTGATGCCGGAATAGAGGGCAGTATATTTATTTTTACATTCACAGACGTAGCACAGACTCTTCTACATCATGAATCAGACAAAAAACCGGAAGAACGGGAAACTCTGTTCATAAAAAAAGAATCGGATAAAAAGAGCCATATATTGATTGTCGATGATAATAGCGAGATGCTGCAATTTTTGGAAAACTCGTTGAAAAATGAGTATATTCTTAATACTGCATTGGATGTAAACGAAGCATTCCCTCTACTGGAAAGTAATAGCTATGAACTTATTATTTCCGATATAATGATGCCTGGTATAGACGGCATTTCATTTACTAAAAAATTGAAATCAGACATTAACTACAATCACATTCCGATTATATTATTGTCAGCTAAAACAGAGAATGCAGTTAAAGCTGAAGGATTGTATTCGGGAGCTGAGGTTTTTATAGAGAAACCTTTCTCGGTTGCCCATCTGAAGGCGCAGATCGTAAGTATATTAGAGAATAGGCGAGCAATTCTTGAGACATTTAACCGGTCACCCTTTCTTTCATATTCAGTATTAGGAGCCAATAAAGATGAGCAATTCTTTTTGAATAAATTAAACGAAGAAATAGAAAAATATATATCCGATGAAAATTTCTCAGTAGAGTCGCTGGCAAATATATTTAATATTAGCCGTTCAAACTTGCAAAAGAAATTAAAATCGATTAGTGGAGTACCCCCCGGGGATTATCTAAGAAATTACCGTTTACGAAGAGCCTGCAAATTGCTGTTAGAAACAAATATGAGAATAAATGAAGTGGCGTATAGCGTTGGCTTCAATACGCCGTCTTATTTTACGCAAGTTTTCCAGAAGACTTACGGTATGCTACCGAAGGAATTTATCTCGATGCATACGCATAAAAGTAGTCAAGAAGAAAAAGACACCATTAAATAAATATTAAACATTATATAGAATAAATGTATATAGCTGTCATTTATAGCAAATTAACCACCGAATACACCGTGTAACTCCGTGAAAATAAACTATGTGTGGCTCCGTGGTTAAAAATATATTTAAATTAGAAGTCATCTTGACTTTTAATAATTCAGCTCTTTTGTCATCCTGGGGAACGAAGGATCCGGGTTTTCAGGGGATATTTGCTTCGCCTTCACTTCGGCGATTTGCAATTCACTCCGTTCAAAATGACAAAGAGGGCATTTACAAAAAACAGTAGCAAATATTAAAAAGTCAAGATGACTTCATCCTATAATAATATTTTTCGCTAAGATTCAAACAGTTTCTTAATAGTCAATCCTTCCTTCCTGTCTGTATTGCAGGGGAGGGATTCCTTCTTTTTTACGGAAAAAAGAGGAAAATTGGCTTACTGTTTCAAAATTCAACTTAAGTGCGATTTCGGTAATATTCATTTCGGTGTTGGTGAGCAATTCTTTGGCATGCAGATGCTTCAAATTTGCCTGATATTGAGCCGGTGATACATTTGTGTATTGTTTAAACATCTTTCTAAACCAAGAATAACTGACCCTCAGTTTATCCGCGATCTCCTGAGGTGAGATAGAGGTTCCCATTTCTTGTCTCATAATATTTCGGGCCTCATCTATTTTATTGATAACAAAAGAGTCGTTTAATTTCAGGTTTTTATTGACATAGTACACAGAGCCAAGTATATACAACACAATACTTGATATTATTTGTTGATAGCCACTCCGCTCCAGCATCGCGTAGTTTACGATATCTTTGTATAAGCAAATGACAGAAGAATTGAATCCCAAATGAAAAACAGGTGAACTTGGACTGAAAAAGCTACTCTTTACTCTATTATCAATATGTACACCTCTAAAACCGACCCAATATTCGTACCAACCTGTGTCTTTATCAGGCTCATACGAATGCCACTCGTTAGGGAACAGCAATATCATCGTACCTGCTTCGATACGTTGTCTTTTGCACGATTCGGACTCAAAATATCCTTTTCCTTTCGATATATAGATCAATTGATACTCTTTCAATGTTCTGCCGACTTTGGGATCAAAGATGTGCGACTCGGGATGCTGAGAGCGTGGATACGAACTGTTTTGGGGAATCAGTTGCAATCCGACAGTAGTAACCACGATACCCCATGCTTCATCATTTTCGCTTATATTGAAGTACTTAATGCTATAACTCTCGTGTTTATTCATAAGGTATGGTTTGGATGCTGCAATCATGATATAAACCACTAAAGTAAGAAATTATAAATGAAATACATCGGGGGCAAAAAATATAATATTGTCAAAGAGTATTTCAGAACCTGTTTGAATTTTATAGCAAATTTTTTTTATAGTTATTTTCAGATGGATTTTGTTCTTTTTACTTGCAGGTTTAGCGGGCTAAACCAGCAAGCAAAAAGGATAAAATACGCTGAAAAGAGCATGAAAAAATTGCTAAGAAGTTTTTTTTCAAATCCTATAATAATATTTTTCGATAAAATTCAAACAGTTTCTCAGATGTCGCAAATTTGGTTTTGACGATTTAGTCATGCTTATTATTTGAGATTTACATAATTTTAGAATTACAAATTCATTGAGATTGAATCATGTATAATTTTATTGAATATAATGTCCATTGTTATTCTTTGCTTTTTGTATTTTTGTATAAAGCTTTAAAAAAATCTAAATGAAAAGAATATTCCTTATTGGATATATGGGAACCGGCAAAACAACAGTTGGCAGAGAACTTGCAAAAGAACTTAATCTTGATTTTATTGATCTTGATCATTTTATACAATCCCGATACCAGAAAACAATCGGTCAGATTTTCAGGGAAATGGGAGAATCGGAATTCCGTATTATAGAAAGCAACATGCTTAAAGAGGTTGGAAAATTCGAAAATGTTGTTATTTCCACCGGAGGCGGAACTCCCTGCTTCTTCGATAATATGGACTACATGAACAGTGCAGGGATTACTATTTATCTCAAAGCTACACCTGAAGCTTTATCTGAAAGATTAAACACATGCAAAGATAAACGCCCCCTCATTAAAGATAAAAGCAAAGAAGAACTTCTGAACTTTGTAACAGAAAATCTGACAAAACGTGAACCTTATTACACAAAAGCAGTTATTATATACGAACCTGAAGAATTAATAAACAGGGATGATATGAATAAATATATTCTACAATTAATAGAAAAATTATGAAACGAAGCATGATTTTTTCAAAGGTATTATTAACCGGAGTAATATTTTGTGCCCCGTTTACGCTCCTTTTTGCACAAAGAGAACAGTATCGCTTCAATGAAGATAAATCGGAAGTGTCTTTGATAATAGACACGAAGAAAACAACCTTCACTGTGGACAATGCTATGCGCAAAAAGATGGGCCAGCCTCTTTTGGAAGCTAAAATATACCCTTTGGAAGTAAATATGGATACGATTGGCGTTTGGTCCGAATCGTCTACCAGGAGAGAGAATATCTGGAAACTGGAAGTCGGCGTACCCCTGTCAAAAGGTTTTTATATCAGCATGGAGGATTTTTATTTACCAAAAGGAGCTCAGTTGTTTGCATATAATAAAAATAACTTTGAAAATGCCGTTGTGTTCAGCCACGAGGACAATCCCAACGGGGGGCCATATTCAATTGAAGATTTGAACGGAGATAATGTTATACTTGAATATGTTGCGAGTAAAAACATAACCGAAAAGCCCAAAATACATCTGCTGGATGTAGGATATAAATATTCCGATGAAACAGGTGAAGTTTTTGGTTTCGGAACCGCTGCTTCCTGTATGATAAATATAAATTGTACACAGGGTGTAGAGTGGCAAGCCCAAAAGAAAGGCGTAGTCCGTTTAAGAATGAGTACGACGACAAACAATGAAGACAAAGGAAATTTATGTACCGGAACCCTGATAAATAATACAAATAACGACCGTACTCCATATATACTGACAGCATATCATTGTCTGGATAATGTCGATATCAGTAACCCCGACAACTTCAGCGTATTTTTTAATTACGAGTCGTCTACATGCGAAAATACAGGGATCAAACCATCGTATAAATTCCATAGAGGAGCGAATGTAAAAGTGGCCAATCCTACTTCGGATGGCAGCGATGGCGTTTTGTTGCAATTGACAGGAACAATTCCGGAAGATTGGGATGTATATTTTAACGGATGGGACAGAAGTAATGCGAATAATGTTACAGGTGGAGCTGTTATCCATCATCCGCAGGGAGATGTAAAGAAAATTACCTTATATAACAAAACCCCTGCTTCGGGACAATGGGGTAATACTTCTCCTGCAAACTCTTTCTGGATTGTATCCTATTCGGAAGGTTCCACCGAAGGGGGTTCATCCGGCAGTCCTGTTTTTAACCAGAATGGCTTAGTTATAGGATCTCTGACAGGTGGGAACAGCAGTTGTTCATCACCTGCTGCATCCGATTATTACGGTAAATTATGGTATCATTGGGATCAGTCGCCTGATCAGGATTTGCATATGAGTAAATATCTGGACCCTGCAAATTCAGGGCAAACAGTTCTTTCCGGATTGCCCAATAATGGTAACCTGGACGAAGAATTGTTCCTGAATAAATCGGATATAAACCTTCTACCCAATTTATCCGCTACAATAAATATCCTTAGCGGAAATGGCGATTATACCATCACATCTTCCGATAATAGCATTGCAACAACAGAATTATCCGGCAATGTAATTACTGTAAAAGCACTAAAGAGAGGGACTGCCGAACTGACAGTAACCGACAAAAAAGAAAAAACAAAGACCGTAACCGTGCGTGTCCAAAACAATATAGACATCTCGGTGAAAGATAATAGCATATTGATAAACGTATATAATGAAAAAGGCGAAGTAGAAGTTGATAAAATAAAACAAGTGCGGGTTATAAATCTGGACGCAGATGTATTGTATAACAAAAAGAATCTCGATGAAAGCGATCATACGATAGATATGAGTCTTTTCAGGAATAATATATATATCATTCAGGTGAAAACGAAGAAAGGCACAACCAAAGCAGAGAAAATATTATGGCAAAAGTAAAAACCGCATACGTATGTACCAATTGTGGAAACGATTCTCCAAAATGGCTGGGTAAATGCCCTGTATGTGGAGAATGGAATACATATGCGGAAGAAGTTATAAGCAAAGATACGAACCCTTCGAAAGGAGGACTTCATATATTCGATACTCCTAAAGCTAAACCGCTATTATTAAGGGATGTAGAAACCGGTGAAGACCCCAGGATAGATATGCGGGACGGCGAGTTAAACCGCGTTTTGGGAGGAGGATTGGTTCCCGGTTCTTTAGTTTTGATAGGAGGCGAACCGGGTATAGGAAAATCGACGCTCATCCTGCAAACAGTACTTGGATTGCAAAATATAAAAACACTATATATTTCCGGCGAAGAAAGCGCCCGTCAATTGAAGCTGAGGGCAGACCGTATAAATTCGAATAGTGAAAATTGTTTTATCGTATGCGAAACGAATCTCGAACAAATATTTGTACATATACAAAATCTCAAACCCGATTTTGTAATTATCGACTCTATACAAACGATCTTTACAGATACAGTGGAATCCTCTCCCGGAAGCGTTACGCAAGTGCGGGAATGTTCTGCCGCCATACTTAAATTTGCCAAAGAAACAGGAACTCCTGCAATTCTGATAGGACACATCAACAAGGAAGGCAGCATCGCCGGGCCAAAAGTATTGGAACACATTGTAGATACTGTCCTTCAATTTGAGGGGGATCAACACTATATGTATCGCATATTACGAAGTATTAAAAACCGCTTTGGAAGCACTGCCGAACTTGGAATTTATGAGATGCGGCAAAACGGATTGCGGGAAGTAAGTAATCCGTCAGAATTGTTATTAACACAGAATCACGAGGGGCTGAGCGGCGTATCCATTGCTGCTGCAATAGAGGGTATCCGTCCTTTCCTGATAGAAACTCAATCCCTGGTAAGTACGGCTGCATACGGAACGCCTCAACGATCGGCTACGGGATTCGACCTGCGCCGGATGA
>JAISES010000345.1 GCA_031263965.1 Prevotella sp.
ATAGCATTTCCGGTAATGTCATTATACTTTTTTTACGCTAATATAATCATTTCAAAGAACTCTTGAAGTTAATAAACTCAAAAATAATTAAATATAAAAGAACTTAACAGCCCTGCCCCGTTGGGGAGGAACTAAGCCCCTCCTCGGAGGGGTTGGGGAGGCTCGTTCACCTGACGGGTACCCCGTACGTAAAGCTCACGGCGCAGGGCTAAAGCACGAAAAGAATAAAAAAAACGCTATAACACCCCATGGCAAAATAAGCCCTGCGTAACATCAGTTATTTAATTATTTTCAGCTCCTGAATAATCCGGGGACATTTCATCACTTTATCTATTGTGTAAAGTACGTAACGAATATCTACACTGATGGTACGCTGAACTTCCGGTTCGAATAGGATATCGCCACTCAGCGATTCCCAGTTACCATCAAATGCCAAGCCGATAAGTTGTGCCTTTCCATCGAATACCGGACTTCCGGAATTTCCTCCTGTAATATCGTTGTTCGACAAGAAGTTCACATGCATCTTACCGTCTTTATCGGCATATTGACCAAAGTCGCCGGATTTCAGGTCGTCAAGAATATACTCTTGCACATTGAATTCGTGATCGCCCGGAACCTGCTTGTCAAGAACACCTTGCGATGTCGAATAATAGTTGTATGTAACAGCATCGGCAGGTTTGTAACCCCCTACGGAACCATAGCTCAACCGTTGTGTGAAATTAGCATCAGGGTAGAATGTTTTAGCTGGTTCCATAGCCATCAATCCTGCCATATGAAGGCGGTTTCCCTTAGCTATTTGAGCGTAATAAGGAGAAACCTTTCCTAACAACATCAAAACCGGCCTGAGAGAATTGGTTAATTCAATCGCCGGATCCGAATCGATATTCCCGCCGGCCATAAGAGCCGCTGCATCCTCCGGATTGGTTAATTTGGAGTTCTTATATACCCAGTCTGCATATTTTTGATAATCTCCGCCAAACTTAGTGTCTATAGTATCATAGATCGCAGGGATATATTCTGCCGGAACATTATCCCTGTATATTTTCAGTAAAACAGGCATAACCTTATGATCTAACGACGGTTCGTAGTCTTTGTACGTTGCAGCTAAGCGAGTACGCAGGTCTTCACTTTTTGCAGAAGCATCTTTATCGGAACGATTTACAAAAAGAGCAGTATTTGCTATACCCGTAATTTCAATACCCATAAAGAATGTTTCGATCAAATATGTCCGTATTCTTGTTGCTTCCATGGTCTCAGTATAGCCTTCCTTCAACAAAGGCAATGCATCTTTATATTCAGGGTTAGACGCAGCCCATTGAGTAAAGCGGCTTTCCAGCTCTTCTTTATCTTTGATTACGCCCAACTTGGCAATAGCCTCGTTCATACCAATCGCATTTTTCCAATAGTTAGAACTTCCTGCATATTTAGAAGCATATTTGATACGTATGGCATCGCTGGCGTTCATCGCTTTGCTCCATATTTCCTGTTTAGCTCCGCGGACTTCTATACGTGGTTTGTGTTCCGATTCTACCATTTGCCTGATGCCCCACGATGGAATATAACGCTCTGTACTACCCGGATAACCGATAGTCATGGCATAATCTTTTTCCTTATATCCTTTTATAGAAACAGGAACTGAATATTTAGGCCTGTAAGGAACATTATCGGCACTGTAGTCGGCAGCCGTGTTCTCTTTACCGGCATATACGCGAAATACAGAAAAGTCTCCGGTATGGCGCGGCCACATCCAGTTATCGGTTTCACCTCCAAACTTGCCAACAGAAGAAGGGGGTGTAAATACAAGGCGAACATCGCGGAATACTTCGTATATCACAGCGTAATACTTATTCTGTGCATAGAACGGAACGATCTGGGCTCTTAAAAATTTATTGTCCTTATATTTTTCAAGATATACATTCGATAATGAATCTACTTTCCGGCCACGGACATTCTCTCCGTCTCCGGGATTAATAGCAGCTGTAACAAAATCCGTTATATCTTCCGTTTTTTGCAAAAAGGCGACCATGAGCCCTTCAGCCGGCAATTCTTCACCAAACGACTGGCTTACAAAGCCGTCTTTGAGATAATCATGTTCTACCGAGCTGAGTTTCTGGATACTTCCGTATCCACAATGATGATTGGTAAATATCAGCCCCTGGTCGGATACTGCAACACCGGTACAGCCCCCGCCAAAAATAACAACCGCATCTTTCAGAGACGGATTTGTTTCACTGTATATTTTGTCTACAGGAAACGTAAAGCCCAGTTCTTTCATACGAGCCGCACTCTGTCTGTTCAATTCTTTCAGCAGCCACATTCCTTCGTCAGCCTTAACGCATAAAACTGAAAGGAAGGCAATAAGTAATAGCGATAACTTTCTCATTCGATTCTGATTTTATTATATAAATTCTATTTCAAGATTTCAAGATTTTGTGTAATTTATAACAGTATTATTATCAACATATTGCCCTTTCAGGGCGTTGTTCCCATGATGTTATCCTTACCCGGGGCGTTGCCACGGGCTATGATATATCAGGCTTTCAGCCTGAAAATGCCAGAGCAATAACCCTGAAAGGGTTAAATATTATAGCCCAACGGCAACGCCTTGGGTAATCAGGTACAACCTACGGCAGACGTCCTGTAAGGATAGCATAATATTTTGTCATGTACTCAGGTAAACTATATAAATTACAATTTGTCTTTTTTCAAATATTTATTGACAACAGGAATTTCCGATAAAGGCAAATCCTTCTTTATGACGATAAATGCAAATAGTACCAGATATATGGTACGGTACACCAGCCGCAATATTTCATTCTCAATATCCGGCAACATGGCGGCAAAATAAAATACAATAGCTGTTACAAAATAAAAAAAGATATTTTTTAAATCATACTTTATCGGGAAATATTTTTGACCCATATAATAAGAAATGCCTACTATTATAAGATTAGCGATAAGAGTAGCCCAGGCACTGGCAATATAACCGTATACAGGAACAAAGATTATATTTATAATTACCTGTAAGGCACACCCCAAAACAGAAAAATATGCACCATATTTTGTCCTGTCGGTTAACTTATACCATACGGAGAGATTAAAATAGATACCAAAAAGAATCTCTCCTATCATAGCAACAGGTACAATGACAATGCCGACTGTATAATTCTCGCTGATTATATATTTTAGTATGTCCAGATAGAATATAACGCCTAAGAAGACTAGCAATGCAAAAATGATGAAATACTTCATTGCATCGGCATAAGGCCTTGTATTCCCCCCTTCTTTATTCCGGCCAAAAAAGAACGGCTCATAAGCAAAACGGAAGGCTTGTGTAAACATACTTATAATAACCGTAATTTTGATGCATGCGCCATAAATACCGATTTGCCGGTTTGCTTCTGCCAGATCATCAAATATATAAGGATATATATATGCTACCACTCCCTGGCTCACAACTCCTGCGATAGCCAATATCATCAGGGGAAAGGAATATTTGAGCATACGTTTCAACAATGAATTGTCGAAACTTAGCTTCAAGCCCTTCATTGTTGTCGGAATAAGCAATACCAAAACAGCCAGAGTAGAAATCAGGTTCGCTAAAAAGACATAACCGATGCCAATCTCAGGATGATAGAATTTATTCAGTATAAAATCCGGATATTCCCTGTACAGCCAAGGGCATACAAGAAGAAACAGAAGATTGAAAAATATATTGAAGAATATAAATGCTATTTTCAAGGAAGCGAACCGGACCGGTCTTTTCTGATACCTCAGGTATGCAAACGGAACTGTCATAAATGCATCTACAGCCACGACAATAACCATCATCATAATATGTTCCCTGTTTTCCGTATATTTCAGCCATTCGGAAATGGGAATAATAAAACTGAAGCAAAAGAGGACAAATAACAGGGAAGTAAATCCCAGCGAGACTAATGAGGTAGAATATACTTTATCCGGGTTTTCATCTTTTTTATTCATAAACCTGAAAAAGCCCGTCTCCATTCCATATGTCAACAGTACACCCAGCAACGCTGTAATAGCGTATATGCGGCTTATTTTACCATATTCCGCTACATCGATGAATATATATGTGTGCAACGGGACTAAGCACCAATTAAGAAAACGCCCGACAATACTGCTTAATCCGTAAATTGCAGTATCTTTTGCCAAACCTTTCATTCCACTTCCTGCCATAAAAAATGTTTTGATTACAAAAGTAATACAATTCGCAGAATAGAGGTTTCAATTTGTTTATTATTCCGGATAATTCGCAGGACAACCAGTGTTCCGGCAACTATAAAAAACAGAACCTGATAGTATTTTTCTCATATTAAAATCTAACTTTGCAAAAGAATAAACGAAATCAACTAACCCATGAACTATTATCATTTGTCCATATTGGTACATCGCCAAGCGATTAAATACGGAAAAAGAACTGCAATCAGATACCGAAGTCCGGAAGAAAAAAAATGGAAAAGCATTTCATGGAAAAAGTTTTCGGATTGTGTGATGAAAACAGCCTGGGCAATGGCAGAGACGGGTATAAAAGAAGGCGATAAAATTGCTGTATATTCGCAAAATACCCCGCAATATTTATTTACCGATTTTGCATCATATGCCAACAGATGTATATCTGTACCTGTATATGCGACATCTTCACCCACACAGATCGAATACATAATAAATGATGCCGAGATACATACACTTTTTGCCGGAGAACAATTCCAATACAACAATGCCTTTAAAGTTCAGCAAAAATCTTCTGTATTGGAAAGAATCATTGTTTTCGATAAAAAAGTGAAATTTCATCCCGAGGATACTACTTCTATCTATTTCGACGATTTTATCGCCACCGGAGAAAACTCAAATGCGGAAGTAACGGTACGTGTACGCATGAAAGCGCGTAAAGACGATGATGTGGCTTGTATCATGTACACATCCGGAACTACAGGAGAGCCTAAAGGTGTTGTTCTTCCGCATTCATGCTTTTTGCAGGTATTCCGCATACACGACATGAGGCTGCCCATGACTTCTGATAAAGACCTGTCGATGAACTTCCTTCCTTTGGCGCATATTTTCGAAAGAGCATGGACCTGTTACGCTATACATAAAGGAATGACCATTGCTATAAACCAGGATGCCAAAGAAATACAAAAATCCATCAAGCAGGTAAAACCAACCATCATGTGCAGTGTTCCCCGCTTTTGGGAAAAAGTATATGCCGGAGTAGATGAAAAAATATCCAATTCGAAAGGTATTATGAAGTGGTTATTTACCGATGCTATCAAAACCGGAAAAAAATATAACCTGGACTTTAAGAATAAAAATCTGCGGGCTCCTTTCGGTACCCGTATAAAATTCTTTTTATACAACAATACCGTTTTCCGCGTGTTGAAAATGGTAGTAGGAATTGAAAAGGGGAACATCTTTCCTTGCGCGGGAGCTCCTTTATCCGATGCCATTATCGAATTTCTGCAATCCGTAAATATTCCTATCATTATAGGCTATGGACTGACTGAAACAACTGCAACAGTAAGCTTCTATCCGGAAAAAGAATTTGCCGTAAATTCGGTAGGAACCCTTATGCCTGAAGTAGAAGTCAGGATAGATGAAAGCAATAACGAAATTCTGGTAAAAGGCAAAACTGTAATGCGGGAATATTATAACAAACCCGGAGAAACGGCAAAGAGCTTCACTGAAGATGGCTTTTTCCGCACCGGAGACGCCGGACGTCTCGAAAACGGTGTCTTATATCTCACCGAACGCATTAAAGACCTGGCTAAAACAGCCAACGGCAAGTATATTGCTCCCCAAGCCATCGAAACACGTATAATGGAAGATAAATTTGTAGATATGATAGCCATTATAGCCGATGAGCGCAAATTTGTAAGCGCACTCATTGTTCCTGATTATAAGGCTTTGATGGAATATGCAGGTACTAATGGCATACAATACAACAAGGTTGAAGACCTCTTTTCAAATGTAGAGATACTTCGCATGCTGGACGCAAGGATCGAAATATTGCAAGCGAACTTCGCCCCATACGAAAAAATCAAAAAATATAGGCTGCTTGCCGAACCATTTACAATGGAAGGCGGCGAATTGACAAATACACTAAAGATAAAACGCAGATTCGTTGCCGAAAAATATAAAGATATTATAGATAAAATGTATAAGGAGTAGTCAATTTGAAAATTTAAAATCTTTGAATTTCGAAATCTTAAAATTTTGAAATCTACTTTATGGCCGGCTTATACATACATGTTCCCTTCTGCAAGACCAGATGTATCTATTGCGATTTCTATACCCGTACCGGCATGTCTTCGAAGCATGATTATATATCAGCTATATGCCGTGAAATAGAGCTGCGCAAAGATTATATCCGCGATGAGAGTGTCGAAACCGTTTATTTTGGAGGGGGAACACCGTCTCAATTATCTGAAAGTGATTTCGACCGGATATTTGCTGCTATCCGTCACAACTTCAAAATACCGGAAAATGCTGAGATAACAATGGAAGCCAATCCCGATGATTTGAGCGACAGGTATCTGCAAATAATAAGAAGATTTCCATTTAACAGGATCAGCATAGGTATACAAAGTTTCGACGACAACGAGCTCCTGTTCCTTAAACGCAGGCATTCATCGCAAAAAGCAAAAGATGCGGTGAAATCGGCAAAATCCAGTGGGTTTGATAATATCAGCATCGACCTGATGTATGGGTTACCCTGCCAAACTTTAGATATCTGGAATAAAAACCTCGATGAAGCTTTGGCTCTCGACATCC
Organism: Prevotella sp.; assembly: GCA_031263965.1. GTDB lineage: Bacteria > Bacteroidota > Bacteroidia > Bacteroidales > Dysgonomonadaceae > Dysgonomonas. Next base: position 6,793 of record JAISES010000345.1, read on the forward strand.
AGCATATATCATCCTATCATCTGATCTACGAACAGGGTACACGGCTGTACCGTCTTTTCAAATTGGGTGATGTAAAACCGGTAGATGAAGATTTGAGCGTGGAGATGTTTTCCAGTATGATAGACAAGCTATCTACATCAGGATTTGAGCATTACGAAATATCCAACTTCGCAAAAGATAAATTATATTCGAAGCACAATAGTTCGTACTGGCTGGGAAAAAAATATCTGGGGCTAGGCCCTGCGGCTCATTCGTTCGACGGGCAAAGCCGTGCATGGAACATTCCTTCCATATCCAAATATACAGAAGGTATCAGTTCAGGGAAACTTCCGCAGGAAATAGAATACCTCGATGAAAACTCCCGTTATAATGATTTTATATTGACCGGAATGCGGACAATGTGGGGCGTAGACCTTAACGAACTGGAAAGGCTTTTCGGTAACCGGAAAAAAGAATACTGCTTAAAAAATGTGCGAAAATATGTGAATCAGCAATTCGTAATCCAATCGGATGATAGACTAAAGCTCACCCGGAAAGGGATATTTATTTCGGACGGTATTATGAGCGACCTGATGTGGGTAGATTAAGAAACTGTTTAAATTTTATCGAAAAATATTATATGGGATTTGAAAAAAACTTCTCAGCAATTTTTTTATGCTCTTTTCAGCGTATTTTTCCCTTTTTGCTCTTGGTTTAGCCCGCTAAACCTGCAAGCAAAAAGAAAAAAATCCATCTGAAAACAACTATAAAAAATATGCTATAAAATTTAAACAGGTTCTAAATCAGCCCTCTGGACTTGAATTCTAAATATTTATTCATCGAATCTATTGTCAGATTTTCAGGCTTTGATAAGATTGTGTGAATCCCGTATCTGTTCAGTTCCTTTACAATAAGGAATTTATCGTTCGACAACTTTTCGGCCATCCCCTTTCTGAACATTTCTTCCATATTTGCGGGCGCTGTATCAAGCACCTCGTTAAACTCCGAATTGAGAAAAAAAGCGACTAACACCAGATGATCTTTAGCCATATGGCTCAGATACTTCAATTGGCGGCGCATACCGTTCACCGTCTCAAAATTGGTATATAGAATAATCAGGCTGCGTTGAGACAGTTTACGCCGGACAGTAATATACAAACGTTCGTAGTCGGACTCTTTAAAATCTGTTTTCTGAGCATAAAGGGTCTCCAGTATTTTATTTCTTTGACGGCGTTGCTTATCTGCCGGAAGTATTTCGTCTATATCTTTCGAAAACGTAATGAGTCCGGCTTTATCACCTTTATTCAATGCGGTGCTGCATACCATCAGTGTCGAATTTATAGCATGGTCGAGCAATGTCATCCCGTTGAAGGGCATTTTCATCGTACGCCCTTTATCTATCAGGCAATATACAGGCTGCGACTTCTCCTCCTGATAAGTATTCACCATCAGTTGATTAACACGCGCGGTAGCTTTATAATTAATCGTACGGGGATCGTCTCCCGCTACATAATGTTTGATCTGGTCAAACTCTGTAGCATGCCCTATCCGCCGTATTTTCTTAATTCCGTAATCTGTCAGACGGTGCGAAGCCGCCAGTAATTCATATTTACGCATCTCGATAAAAGACGGGTAAACAGCGACTTCCTTTCCCACATCGAATATATAACGCCTGGAAACAAACCCAAGCAAGCCACTTACGTATACGTTTACAGCTCCAAACTGATAAATGCCTCTCTCGGTAGGTCGCAGGTCGTAATAAAGCACTTCCGAACGATCTACCCCTAAATGGGTCTGGAAAGTCAGATCCCGTTTCTGAAACTGAAAAGGGACTTCTTCAACAATAGTTATCCCTATCCTGAAAGGATACCTGTTGCCGACTGATAACGATACGGTATTTATATCGCCATTCGAGAGCCTTTCCGGACAGTTCCGCGATGCCAGTACACCTCCGGGTTGCACATACAGAGCCGTAATATCCATGAGCAAGAACACTCCGGCCACCCCCATGCCGACCAACACAACAAACAGATAATGCTCAAAAACAAAGCATGCAAAGAGAGCCGGCACACACAATGCCAGCACAATAAAGAAACGATTTGAAAGATACAGGCTCTTCAAAAAACGTATTACCGGGGAACTTCCGCTTTGTCTATCAGTTGGCATATAATCGTATCGGTAGATGTACCATCCATTTCTTTCTCGGGTGTTAATAATATCCGGTGTCTGAGTACCGGAACAGCAACTTCCTTAATATCGTCCGGTGTAATGAAATCGCGTCCACGTATTGCAGCCAATGCTTTCGAAGCATTCAATATAGCCAGAGAGGCACGAGGCGACGCACCCAGCGTTATCCACGGGCTTTGGCGTGTTGCAGCCACAATCTGGGCAATGTATTCCAATAAATGTCGCTCTACTGAGACTTTCTCTACAGACAACCGCAAAGACATCAATTCCTCAGCAGTGAGAACAGAATTAATTCCAATACCGGCAGACAACTGCCCCTTATTTTGCCTGTCCAAGATGTTGATTTCATCGACAATATCAGGATAGTCCACCACTATTTTGAATAAAAACCGGTCTAGCTGGGCTTCAGGCAAACGGTATGTACCCTCCTGCTCTATCGGGTTTTGGGTCGCCATTACAAGAAACGGGTAACTCATTTTGTATGTTGTTCCGTCATTTGTTACCTGGCGTTCTTCCATTACTTCAAAAAGGGCTGCCTGCGTTTTAGCAGGCGAACGGTTAATTTCATCAATAAGTACTATATTCGAAAAGATGGGCCCTTTCCTGAACTCAAATTTACCCGATGCCGGAAGGAACACACTGGTTCCCAATACATCCGAAGGCATTAAATCAGGGGTAAACTGGATACGGCTAAAACCTACATCTACAGTCTTCGCTAACAATTTTGCCGATAATGTCTTAGCCACTCCGGGTACGCCCTCCACCAAAACATGGCCATTGGCAAGTATAGCTACTATCATCTGCTCGATCAACTGATGTTGCCCGACAATAACACGCCCTATCTCATCTTTTATGCTTTGAACGCTGCGGCTCAATTCGGAGAAATCTATTCTCGACTGGAATTCTAAATCTGACATATCTTATATAATTTATTTCAAGATTTCATGGAGTTACAAGTTACGAGTTACAAGTTACGAGTTACAAGTTACAAGTTACAAGTTACAAGTGATAAAGTCATGAATCACTAACCACCTTACTACTTACTACTTACTACTTACTACTTACTACTTACTACTTACTACTTACTACTTACTACTTACTACTTACTACTTACTACTACTTTTTTATAA